>NZ_JBIUVX010000003.1:66203-144077 GCF_044743175.1 Pseudomonas sp. NPDC087690 | reverse complement strand
ATACAACCACGTGCCGCGTTCGCCGTGGCGAGCCTGTTGCTGATCCTGGCGCTCTTCATCCTGCTGCTCAAGCAGTGGAGCGAAAACCGTATCAACCGCCTGCGCGCCAGCGCCGCGGAGGAATAATTCATGTCGATCGAAGTGCGTAACGTCAGCAAGAATTTCAATGCCTTCAAGGCGCTGGACAACATCAGCCTGGATATCCACAGCGGTGAACTGGTCGCGCTGCTCGGCCCCTCGGGCTGCGGCAAGACCACGCTGCTGCGGATCATCGCCGGTCTGGAAACCCCGGATAACGGCAATATCGTTTTCCACGGTGAAGACGTTTCCGGCCACGACGTGCGTGATCGCAACGTCGGTTTCGTGTTCCAGCACTACGCCTTGTTCCGGCACATGACCGTGTTCGACAACGTCGCATTCGGCCTGCGCATGAAACCGAAAAACCAGCGCCCGAGCGAAAGCCAGATCGCGGTCAAGGTGCACGAACTGCTGAACATGGTGCAGTTGGATTGGCTGTCGGATCGTTATCCGGAGCAGTTGTCCGGTGGGCAACGTCAGCGGATTGCGTTGGCCCGCGCCTTGGCAGTGGAGCCTAAAGTGCTGCTGCTCGACGAACCCTTCGGCGCCCTCGATGCCAAGGTACGTAAAGAGCTGCGCCGTTGGCTGGCGCGTTTGCACGAAGACATCAACCTGACCTCGGTATTCGTGACCCACGACCAGGAAGAGGCGATGGAGGTTGCTGACCGCATCGTGGTGATGAACAAGGGTGTGATCGAACAGATCGGCTCACCGGGCGACGTTTACGAAAACCCGGCCAGCGATTTCGTTTATCACTTCCTCGGCGATTCGAACCGCTTGCTGTTGAGCGACGACAATCACGTGCTGTTCCGCCCGCATGAGGTGTCGTTGTCCAGGCATGAACTGGAGGATCACCATGCGGCTGAAGTGCGTGATATTCGGCCGTTGGGTGCGACCACGCGGGTGACGTTGAAGGTTGAAGGGCAGACTGATTTGATCGAGGCCGAAGTGGTGAAAGACCATGACAGCCTGATCGGCCTGGCCAAGGGTGAAACCCTGTTCTTCAAACCCAAGGTCTGGCAGAAAGTCGCCAGCCTTTAAGATCAAAAGATCGCAGCCTGCGGCAGCTCCTACAGGGGTTTCGGTTGGTCACACATTTTGTGATCGACCAAACCCACTGTAGGAGCTGTCGCAGGCTGCGATCTTTTAAAGCGGCCTAAGCCGCCGCTTTTTTGTTCGGATTAACCCGCACCACCCCCGCCCGCGCCTCGATCTGCTCTTTCAATTCATGCCGCATCCCGAGCATGAACGCCAACTCGGCCACCACAAACAACGGCCCGACGATCAGCCCCGATACATCATCGACAAACGCCGGTTTGCGCCCTTCGTAGTGATGCCCGACAAACTGGATCACCCAGCCGACCACAAACATCGCCAGACCGCTGCTCAACCAGACCATGGTGCTTTGCTGCGCCAGCACATGCCCGGCCCACACGGATAAACCCATCAGCACCGTCATCAGCACGCCAAGCTTCACTTCCAGGCGCAAGTAAAACCACGCCGAAGCCAGCGCCACGACAACGGCTGGAGATATCCACAAGCCGCCCAGCGACCATTCCGGCCGCGACAACAAAACCGCCACCGCCACCACAATCAGCGGAATGCCGATAAAGTGGCTGGCGATGTTGCGCGGATCGCGGTGGTAGGC
The DNA here is from genome assembly GCF_044743175.1 of Pseudomonas sp. NPDC087690. NCBI lineage: Bacteria > Pseudomonadati > Pseudomonadota > Gammaproteobacteria > Pseudomonadales > Pseudomonadaceae > Pseudomonas > Pseudomonas sp. NPDC087690. Next base: position 142,351 of record NZ_JBIUVX010000003.1, on the reverse strand, counting down.
GGCGTATTGACTGAGGTGGTCGACGAGGCTTTTCATTGTTGTTCCTCCGGTAGGGTTGATCGCATCATCCCTCGGGATCAGGGTTCGCTCTGTCAGGCAGGCGACAATCCAGGAGTGTTTATGCAAATTCGTTCACGGTTGATGAGCGGCCAGTGGTTCAGTCATCTGCCGGCGTCCTTTCAGGATAGCTTGCTGGCGGCGGCCCGGGAGCGGCGGCTGACGGCGGGGCAGCGCTTGTTCCAGCGCGGCGATGCGCCGTGCGGCTTGTACGCGGTGCTCGATGGCGTCGTGCGGATCGGCGCGGTGAGTGAGCAGGGCAAGGAAGCTTTGTTGAGTCTGGTAGAAGCGCCGCACTGGTTCGGCGAAATCTGCCTGTTCGATGGCCAGCCGCGCACGCATGATGCCTACGCTGTGGGGCCGTGCACGTTGCTGAATATTCCGCAGGCACCGTTACTGAAGCTGCTTGATGAAAATCCAGTGTACTGGCGGCATCTGGCGCTGCTGATGAGCCACAAACTGCGCCTGACGTTTATCAATCTGGAACAACTCAGCCTGCTCCCGGCTCCCGCGCGTCTTGCCCATCGACTGTTGATGATCGCCGAAGGCTACGGCGAATTCGACGCGCCACGCCGGGTCCTGCAACTGCCGCAGGAGCAACTGGCGTCGATGCTGTCGCTGTCGCGGCAGACCACTAACCAGATCCTCAAGGACTTGCAGGGGCAGGGGATTATCGGGCTTGGCTATGGCGAGATCGAAATCATTGATGCTGCGCGGTTGCGCGCCCTGGCCACGATCTAGGATCTAACACCGAACCATTGTAGGAGTGAGCCTGCTCGCGATAGCGGTCTGTCAGTCACAGATTGATCAACTGACAGATTGCTATCGCGAGCAGGCTCACTCCTACAGGGGATTTGTGCGGGATCAGGAGCCGCGATAGGTCGAGAAACCGTAAGGGCTGAGCAGCAGCGGGATGTGGTAGTGCTGATCGGTCTGCTTCACTTCAAAAATCACCGGGATTTCCGGGAAGAACGTGTCGTGCTTGATCTTCTTGTAGTACTCGCCGGTCTTGAACACCACGCGGTATTCACCCGCTTCAAAAGGCTGTTTGGCCGGGAACAGCTCGGCAATTCGCCCCTGTTCATTGGTGGTGCCTTGGGACAGCGGCTGCCAGTTCTGACCGACGTGTTTTTCCAGGGTCACGTCGATGCCCGGCGACGGCAGGCCGTTTTCCAGGTTGAGGACGTGTACGCTCAGCGGATTGCCGGCAGCCAGAGCCAGGCTGGAAAAAGCGCTCAGGCCAAGCGCGGCGAAAGACATGCGCAAAGTGCTCATGGATGAATCTCCTTATTGGGAACGGGTAGTGGCCAGACCGGTTTTCTCGGCAGCCTTGATCGCACAGTTTTCGTCTTGCTCGCCGCCGCCGGAACCGGCCACGCCCATCGCACCGACCAGTTCATCAGCGGCGAACAAAGGGATGCCCCCACCAAGCAGCAGCAACTCGTCGAGGGTATTGAGATTGGCGGTTTCCGGGTTGCTGCGGGCACGTTCGGCGAACAGCCGGGTGGCAGTTTTGGTCGACAGTGCGGTGTAGGCCTTGCGCTGGCTGGCGGCGGTGTTGTGCGGGCCGACACCGTCGCCGCGCAGGGTCACCAGCAGATTGCCGCCACGGTCGAGCACCGACACTGTGCCGGTGCAATTGCTCATCGCTGTGTCGGCGAGCAGGCGTGCGGTTTTCAGGTCGAGATCAGCGTGGCGCGGTAGCTCAGGACTGGCGGCAGCGACGCCACTGACGCCGATCATCAGGCTTGCAACGAGGAATTTTACGTTCATGGACAGGCTCCAAAAGCGAAGGTCCTCACCTTAATCGCCGGTCCTCGTCAGAACCTCGTCAGTCTGATTACAAGTTTGTAATGGGCAACGCCGCCGAAGACGCCTAGCCTGTGTGTCTGAATAATCGAGGTGTGCCATGCGCTTGCTGGTCGTAGAAGATGAAGCCAAAACCGCGAATTTCCTCGCCAAGGGCCTGGGCGAGTCGGGTTTTGCCGTGGACGTGGCGCTCAATGGTCTCGATGGTCGTTACTTTATCGAGCAGCAGGAATATGACCTGATCATCCTCGACGTGATGCTCCCCGGCCTCAACGGCTGGCAATTGCTGCAGCTGATTCGCCAGCGCGGCGCCACGCCGGTGTTGTTCCTCACCGCCAAGGACGCCATCGAAGACCGCGTGCGCGGGCTCGAACTGGGCGCCGACGATTACTTGCTCAAACCCTTCGCCTTCGCCGAACTGCTCGCGCGGGTGCGCACCTTGCTGCGGCGCGGGCCGATGCGCGAAGCCGAGTCGTACAGCATCGCCGATCTGGAAATCGACGTGCTGCGCCGCCGCGTCAGTCGCGGCGGCCAGCGCATCGCCCTGACCAACAAGGAATTCGCCCTGCTGCAATTGCTCGCCAGTCGCCAGGGCGAAGTGCTGTCGCGCACGCTGATTGCCTCGCAGGTATGGAACCTGAATTTCGACAGCGACACCAACATGGTTGAAGTCGCGGTGCGGCGCCTGCGCTCGAAAGTCGATGATCCGTACATGCCGAAACTGATTCACACCGTGCGCGGCGTCGGTTATCAACTGGAAGCCCCTGACGATGCGCTCTAGGTCGATCGCCTGGCGCCTGGCGCTGGCGTTCGCATTGGTCTGCGCTTTGGTGTTGAGTGCGATTGGTGTGTTTCTCTATCGGTCGCTGGCCGCAGAAATCGCCTACCGCGACGACCTCGCGTTGCTCGGTCGACTGGAGCAGGTACGCGCCTTGCTTGCCGACAGCGACAGCCTCGACGCTTTGCAGGCGCGGCCGCGGTTGTATCAGAACATGCTCGGCAACCTCGACAGCCTGTTGCTGGTGCGCCGCGCCGACGGTTCCAGCGTGATCGCCATCAACCCGCGTCAGCGCGATCTGCCAACCCTCAACGCGATCCCCCGCGAGCAAACGCCGCAGCGCCGCGACGTGCTGACCTGGCAAGCGCCGGACGGTGCCGAGCTGGCGCTGTTGTCCGGTGAAGCCCAAGGGCCAAACGGTGAACCGCTGACGATCATCGCCGGCAAGGTGCTGAGCGAGCGCGAGTCAATGCTCGGCAGTTATCGCATGCGCTTGTACTTGTCCGTTGGGATCGGTGCGTTACTGGCTTTTGCCTTGGGTCTACTGCTACTGCGAAGGGGCCTGCAACCGCTACGTCAGTTGAGCGAAGCGGTACGCGGCATCGATCTGCGCAGCCTCGATCAACGGTTGCCCGCCCATGGCACGCCCGCTGAACTGCTTGAACCGGTACAGGCGCTCAACGGCATGCTCGCGCGGCTGGACGACAGCGTGCAGCGGCTGTCGCAGTTCTCCGCCGACCTCGCCCATGAAATTCGCACGCCGTTGCACACCTTGCTCGCCAGCAACGGGCAAGCGCTGAATCATCCGCGCAGCACGGCGGAATATCAGGAGGTGCTGGCCTCGAACATGGAAGAGTTCGAACGGCTCAAACGCATGGCGGAGAACCTGATGTTCCTCGCCCGTGCCGAGCAGGCCGAGCGCGCGCTCAATCTGCAAACACTGGTTTTGCACAGCGTTGGTAGTGAACTGTGTGATTACTTTGAAGCCTTGGCGGATGACCGAGATCTGCGGCTGGACAACCAACTGCATGGCGAACTGCTTGCCGATCAGCAACTGCTGCAACGGGCGCTTGGCAATTTACTGGCTAATGCTGTGCGTCATGCTGACTCCGGAACCGTGATCAGCCTGCGTCGCCGCGACGAGTCGGGCTGGTGCTGGTTACAAGTGCACAACCATGGCCAGGCGATTGCGCCGGAGCATCTGGGCAAACTGTTCGACCGCTTCTACCGCGTCGATCCATCACGGGCAGAGCCGGGAGATTCGGGTGGGTTGGGGTTGGCGATTGTGCAGTCGATCATGCAGTTGCATGGGGGACAGGTGCGGGTCGGCAGTGATGCTGACGGCACCGTTTTTGAGCTAGGGTTTGTGGTGAGCAAGTGGTGCTTAAATAGAGAGGCTAATCAGATTTAAATTGGCTTGCAAAAAATATGCATTAAATAGAATGCATATTTGCTGATTTTTCTAAAATGCATCGTAAGTAATGCAGGCATCCACAATGGAAAAAATAGGTAAGTTGATTAGAGAGCTCCGTAAGGCTAAGGGACTTTCTCAGCAAATGTTAGCCCAACAGTACGGCATGAGCCGCGCGACAATTTCTGGTATCGAAAACAACACCGTTTCTGAGATTGGCTTGCGAAAGGTGGAGGCAATACTGAATGGTTTGGGCTATGAACTCGCTGCGGTTTCTCGACCGTCCCGTCCGACGCTCGATACGCTGAAAAAGGAAAACTTCCATCGCTAAGCCAATCTATCAGCTGAACAGTTCTCGTTAGCTGAGCATCAGCGCAAGCCATCGCGAAACTGCCCCGGCGTCAGCCCCGTCCAGCGCTTGAACGCACGGCTGAAGCTGCTGGTATCCGCAAACCCCAGCAGGTAACTCACCTCGCTCAACGAACACTGCGGATCGCGAAGGTGCAGCAGCGCGAGGTTCTCGCGGCTCTCGTTGAGCAACGTATCAAAGCGATAACCCTCATCCGCCAGATGCCGTTGCAAACTGCGCAAGCTCAGGTGCAACGCCTGGGCAATCCGTTCAGCACTCGGCTCGCCTTCCGGCAGTTGTTCTTCAATGGCATCGCGCACCTTGCGCTCCCAAGTCAGCGGCTTGAGCTGGGCCATCGTACGTTTCAGCACTGCCTCATTATGTTCAGCGAGCTCCGGGTTGGCGTCGTCGAGGTGGCTGTCGAAATCGGCGAGGGCGAATTCCAGGCGATCCTCGGCACAGCCGAAATGCACCGGGGCGCGGAAGACTTTGTGCCATTGGTGCGCATCGCTCGGCTCCGGGCGGCGCAGATACACGGCGAGTGGCGCGTAATCGCGGCCGAGGCGATTGCGGCAGGTGCGCACGTAGATCGCGGTGAACGCATCGATGGCTTCGAAGGCTGGCGCCGGATTGCCTGACGGAATTTTCAGACGGAATTGATAGCGGTCTTCGCTGCGGCTCAGTTCCAGCTCCAGCGCATCGCTGACCACCGGGTGATAACGCACGATGCGTTCGAACACCTCACGCAAGCTACCGCTGGCGACCAGCGCGTAACCGAGGGCATGGAAGGTGGTCGGGCTGACAAAGCGTGACACGCGCAGCCCGATCGCCGGGTCGCCGCTGACCTGCACGGCGATTTCCCACAGGCGTGTAGTGCCGGACAGCGGGTAGCGCGCGTTAGGGTCGTCCATCAAGTCTGGATCGAGCCCGGCCTGTTGGCACAGGGCGATGCTGTCCAGCCCCAGCGCATCGAGTTGCTTGCGCAAGGCACGGGTCCAACTGGCGAGGGAGGTCGGTTCCTTCATGCTGATTGGCGCTTCCGGTCAACAGGTTGGCGTTCTCGGCTACCGCAATTGAAGCCTTGGCGAGGCACGATGCGAACATCATAAACCCGAGGATGGAAGCATGGACGGTACTTCTGCAAGTCCCCAGCGACACAATGCGGCCCAGCGATCAGCGCATATTCGCCAAGTGGTGCTGGCCAAAGGCGTCGAATTGCGTGAGCGTTACCCGATTCTCAAGCATCAGGATGCGTTGGGCGCGGGGATTCTGGCCTTTGCCCTGATCGGGATGATCGGCTCGGCGACGCTGTACATCACCGGCCATATGGCGTGGTGGGCGTGCCTGTTGCTCAATGCTTTTTTTGCTTCGCTGACCCATGAGCTGGAACACGACCTGATCCACAGTATGTATTTCCGCAAGCAGCGCGTGCCGCACAATTTGATGATGGGCCTGGTGTGGCTAGCGCGGCCGAGCACGATCAATCCATGGATTCGTCGGCATCTGCACCTCAATCATCACAAGGTTTCTGGCACAGAAACCGACATGGAAGAGCGCGCGATCACCAACGGCGAGCCGTGGGGCTTCGCGCGTTTGCTGATGGTCGGCGACAACGTCATGTCGGCGTTCATCCGCATGCTGCGAGCCAAGACCTGGGCACACAAGTTCAGCATCATCAAACGCACGTTGAAGGTCTACGCGCCGCTGGCGCTGGTGCATTGGGGCGCGTGGTATGTGTTTCTCGGTTTTCATGCGGCGAATGGCATCGCCTATCTGTTGGGTTCGCCGATCGAATGGTCGGCGACCACGTTATCGGTGATGCAGGTGATCGATATCGCTGCTGTGGTGATCATCGGTCCGAATGTGTTGCGCACCTTTTGCCTGCATTTCATCAGCTCGAACATGCATTACTACGGCGATGTCGAGTTGGGTAATGTGCTGCAGCAGTGTCAGGTGCTCAACCCTTGGTGGCTGTGGCCGTTGCAGGCGTTCTGCTTCAACTTTGGCAGCAGCCACGGGATTCACCATTTTGTGGTGAAAGAGCCGTTTTATATCCGCCAGATGACCGTGCCGGTGGCGCATAAAGTGATGCGGGAAATGGGGGTGCGGTTTAATGATTTCGGCACGTTTGGGCGAGCGAACCGGTTTGTTCGTCGGGAGGAAATCGCGGTGTCTGGGGAGGCGGTGGAGGCCTGACAAGCTGCCCTCACCCTAACCCTCTCCCAGAGGGAGAGGGGACTGATCGGGGGATATTGAAGAGTTACAGCGACGTGAAATAGCTTTGTCGAATCCATAATCGACCCGATTTTTCAGGTCGATGTTTGACGAAAGACACCTCGGTCAGCTCCCTCTCCCTCCGGGAGAGGGCTGGGGTGAGGGTGTTCTTGATCTTCCCCTCAATCCGGCTGAAACGGCGACTCACTCAAAATCACCCCAGTCTCCTCGACATACTGCTGCCAATGCCCGATCAGCGCGCTGAGCTTCTCCGGCTGACTCTCCGCCAGATCATGAATCTCCCCCGGATCATTGCTCAAATCATAAAGCTGCCAGGTCGCCGGCCCTACCGGCCCGGGGATCCACACGGCTTTCCACGATCCCTGCCGAATCGCCCTTCGCCCAAACAATTCCCAACCCGTCACCGTGTGCTCGTCATGCACCTGCGCAGTCTCGCCAGACAAGAATCCCAGCCATGATTTGCCACGCAACGGCGCCACCGGTTTGCCGTGCCACAGCTTGCCCGGATGACGCACGCCAGCCAGATCGAGAATGGTCGGTGTGATGTCCATCACCGTGCCGAAGCCATGGCTGATCTGCCCTTTGATCGCCAATTGCGGGTAGTGCAGCAGCGCCGGCACGCGAATCCCGCCCTCAGTGGTAAACGCTTTGAACAGTCGCGACGGCGCGGTCGCTACCTGTGCCCAGTTCGGCCCGTACCAGACGTAAGAGTTGGCCCGACCAATGTTGTCGAGGCTGTTGTCGTAGTGCTGGCTGAGATACGTCACCAGTTCCGGGCCGAACTTGGGGAACGCTTCAAGCAGCGCGCCTTCGGCACCGTTGTCGGACATGAACAGGATGAACGTGTTGTCGAGTTGCCCTTGCTGGCGCAGGTAATCGACTACCCGGCCGATGTTCCAGTCCATGCGCTCGACCATCGCGGCGTAGACCTCCATCGCCCGCGCGGAAATCTGTTTTTGTTCGTCGCTCAACGCGTCCCATTGCTGGGTCAACTGAATCAGCGGATGTGGCTCAACGTCCGGCTCGATCAGGCCGAGGGCTTTGAGTTTTTCCAGGCGTTCCAGGCGCAGCACTTCAGGGCCGGCGTCATAGCGGCCACGGTATTTCTCGACGATGTCGGCAGGTGCCTGCAGCGGCCAGTGCGGCGCGGAGAACGGCAGGTAGGCGAAGAACGGCCGGGTCTGGTCACGCTCCTTGAGGTACTGCAGCAACTTGTCGCCAAAGGCATCGGAGGAATAGAAATCCTTCGGCAATTCGTCGAGAAACCGGTCATCTTCGATGTACAGCGCCGGGGTCGATTTCAGCAGGCCCGGTGTTTGTTCATCGTAGGTCGGCTCGAAACCATAGTGGTTGGCCGCGCCCGGCAGCAGCGAAAACGAACGCTCGAAACCCCGCGCATGCGGCGCAAGTTCAGCTTTCAAACCGAGGTGCCATTTGCCGCTCATCAACGTTTGATAACCGGCCTCGCGCAGCAGCTCGGGCAGCGCGACGACGCGGTCGTTGAGGTAACCCTCGTAACCCGGTTTGCCGATCAGATCCGGGGTCAGCGTCTCGGCCATGGTGCCAATGCCGGCGATGTGGTGGTCGGTGCCGGTCAGCAGCATCGAGCGGGTCGGCGAGCAGGTCGGTGCGGTATGAAAATCGGTCAGGCGCAGGCCATTGTTGGCCAATGCATCGAGGTGCGGCGTGGCGATTTCGCCGCCGAACGCACCGATGTCGGAGAAGCCTAAATCATCAGCCAGAATCACCAGAAAGTTGGGGCGTTGCGGCATTGCGAAACTCCTGTTCAGCAGGCAATGAACGTCAGCGGCAGATCGCGGATCTGCGCAGGCTGGCTCGGTTGGTAGTGGTCATCACTGGTCAGTTCGTGGAGCAGTTCTTCGCGCAACTGATGGAAATCGAAACTGCTGCGCTGGCGCGGATGCGGCAGGGCGATGTCGACCACTTGCTTGATGCGCCCCGGGCGCGGCTCCATCACCACCACGCGGTCGGCGAGGAAGATCGCTTCTTCGACGTCATGGGTGACTAGGATCGTGGTGATCTTTGCGCGGTCACGGATCGCCAGCAGCTCGTCCTGCATCTGCTGGCGGGTCAGCGCATCGAGCGCGCCAAAGGGTTCGTCGAGCAGCAGGATGCGCGGGCTGGCGACGAGGCCGCGCGCAATCGCCACGCGCTGCGCCATGCCGCCGGAGAGTTGGTGCGGATAGGCGCGGGTGAAGTCGCGCAGGCCGACCAGGTCGATGAAATCGTCGATGCGTTTTTGCTTTTGCGCCGCGCTCAACGGCTCGTTGACCAGGCCCAGGCCGATGTTGTCGGCGACAGTCAGCCACGGAAACAAGCGGTGCTCCTGAAAGACAATGCCGCGTTCGCCGCCGATGCCGCTGACGGCTTTGCCATCGACGGTGATCTGCCCGCGAAATTGCGTATCAAGACCCACCAGCAAACGCAGCAAGGTGGATTTGCCGCAGCCGCTGGAACCGACGATGGCGACGAATTCGCCCTCGGCGATGTCCAGGTTGAATTCGCGAATCGCCTCCAGTTCGAAGCCGTCGACGTCGAAGGATTTGCCTACGTGGGTGAAGCTGACAATGGGTGCGTTCATGCGTGTCTCCAGCGGGTCGCGCGAATTTCCAGGCGTTGGCCAATGAGGTTGAGCAGGGCGCCGGTGAGGCCGACGAAGAGCATGCAAGCCATGATCAGATCCATGCGCAGCAGTTGTTGCGCGCCGATCATCTGGCTGCCGATGCCGCCGTTGGACGGCATGAAATATTCGGCGCCGATGGTGCCGAGCCAGGCGTAGATCAGGCTCAGGCGCAGACCGGCGAAAATCCCCGGCGCGGCACCGGGCAGCACCAGTCTGCGCAGGCGTTGGCCGAGGCTCAGGCGCAGCACTTGTGCGGCTTCGTTGAGTTGCGGCGAAAGGTTGGCGACGCTGCGTTGCGTGGCGATAAACAGCGGAAAGAATGCGGCGAGGGCGACGAACACCCACTTCGCCAATTCACCCAAACCGAACCATGCGGTGAGCAGTGGAACCCAGGCGAAAATCGCGATCTGACGCAGCGCGGCGAGGGTCGGGCCGAGCACACGTTCGCTGGTGCGGGACAGCCCCAGGAGCAAGCCGAGGGCCAAACCGAGTCCGCCGCCCAGCAATAAACCGCCGAGGGTGCGACCCAGACTTAGGGCCATACCGTTGATCAACGTGCCGTCGAGCAGTCCGTCCCACGCCGTAATCAGCACGGCCAGCGGGCTCACCAGAATATTCGCATCGACCCACTGTTGATCGTTCGCCAGTTGCCAAAGCGCGAGCAAGCCCAGCGGCAGCAGCCACGGTTGCAGACGCTGCCAGCCTTCATAACGCGGGCCGCGACGAATTTCCGCAGTGGCCGGGTGCGGCCAGTGCACCAGTTTTTTATCCAGCAGACCGATGCCGCGATCCATCGCCACGCCGATCAAACCGATCACTACGATGCAGACGAAAACGATGTCGAGCATGAACAGCTGGCGCGCCCAGACCATCAGGTAACCGATGCCTTCGCTGGAGGCGAGCAACTCGACTGCGAGCAACGATGTCCAGCCCGCAGCCAGCGCCAGACGCACGCCGGCCATGAACGCGGGCAGGGCGGCGGGCAGCACCAATCGACGGATCAGCAGGCGCGGTGGCAGGCGCAACACGGCAGCGGCTTCGCGCAGTTTCGGCTGAGTGTCACGCACGCCGACCAGCGTGTGCAAGGTCACCGGGACGACGATGGCTTTGATCAGCACCACCAGTTTCAACACTTCACCGATGCCGAAAAACACCATGAACAGCGGAATCCAGGCCAGCGTTGGCACCTGCGCCAGACCGGCGAAGGTCGGGAAAATCAGACGCTCCAGACGGCGGCTGAAACCCAGCGCGGCACCGAGCACCGCACCGGCGGAAATCCCTGCGAGCAAGCCCCAGAACAAGCGTTGAAGGCTGATCCACAAATGGCTCCACAGCTCGCCTTGCGCCAGCTCGACGGCGCTGTTCCACACCAGCGACGGCGCCGGCAGGATCTGTTCGCTCATCCATTCGTTGCGCGCTGCCAGCCACCACAAAACGAACAGGCCGACGGGCAACAGCCATGGCAACAAACGTTGGTTGATGGTCGGTGAAATGCTTCGGCTTTTCAGTGGCGGCGCTGGCAGCGGCAAACTGAGCAGGGATTGACGGGCCATGGGTGACCTCCGTTGTCGGGTTGGATCGAGATCGAGTCAAGATCAAAAGATCGCAGCCTTCGGCAGCTCCTGCATGGGACTGCATTGCCCCTGTAGGAGCTGCCGAAGGCTGCGATCTTTAGCGGCATTAGATACAAAATAAAAGTTATAAGTAATAAATAAAAACGTATTTAAAGAGATAAGCAGCGCCATTTAAGGCTTCCAGCCCACACGCATCCAATGCATTCGAAGAATATTTTCGATGCTGTAAATGCATACGCCGCTGCAAGCCCCGAAGTTGTTCGCTTAGCGTTAAAAGCTATAAAAATGTTCTTTTATAGTATTTAAGCGAAGGTGCTGCTTCGGCCTACTTTCGGCTCCTTAATGCCTGTATTGATCAAGGAGCCGCACCCATGAACCTTCCTTTAAAACGTGTCATCAGTCTGTTTGCCGCCCCGGCGCTGGCGGGTTTTCTCACGCTGACGGCGCATGCCGATGAGTTGAAGGAAATCCGCATCGCCGTGCCTGACCTGAGCGCCGGAACCCAGCACAGCGGCGGCGGTGTGGTCGACGTGCTGCGTGATCAGCAGATCTTCGAAAAGGCCTTTGCCGATCAGGGCATCAAGATTCAGTGGAATTTCTTTAAGGGTGCGGGGCCGGTGATCAATGAGGCGTTTGCCAATGATCAGGTTGATCTGGCGTATCTCGGGGATCTGGCGGCGATCATTGGCAAGTCCAACGGCCTCGATACGCGGCTGCTAAGTGCCGGTGCGCGTGGGGTGAAGCAGTATCTGGGCGTGGTGCCGGGTTCCGGGATCAAGACCTTGCAGGATCTGAAGGGCAAGCGTGTGGCGATCTTCAAGGGTACCGCGACGCAGTTGTCGTTTGATGCGGCACTGGCCAGCCAGGGCTTGAGCGAGAAGGATCTGAAAGTCATCAACCTCGACTTCACCGGCGCGACCGCTGCGCTGGCGGCGAAGCAGATCGATGCATCGTGGGGCAGTTCCGGGTTGGCTGCATTGCAAGTCAAGGGCTTGGCCGAGTTGCCGCTGAACACCAAGGATTTGGGCGGGGCCGGCAGTGTGCAGTCGGTGCTAGTGGGCAGCGGCAAGTTTGTTGATGGGCATCCGGAGGCGGTGGCGAAGTTGTTGAAGGCGCAGCAGCAGGCAGTAGAGTGGCTGACGCAGGACAGCAACAAGGATGCGTACGTGCAGTTGGTGTCGGGGCTGGCGAGTTATCCGCCGGTGATCCTCACTGAAGATTTGAAAGATCAGAAACTGAGCGAAGTATTCCCGTCGACGCTGGATCCGGCGTTCCTGGGTAGCTTGCAGGACAAGGTCGATCTGGCGGCGCAGCAGAGACTGATTCGCAAGCCGTTCAAGGTCAACGATTGGGTAGCGCCTGAGTTGGCAGCGGCCAAGCTCTAACGTACGCAGATCGTTCCCACGCTCTGCGTGGGAATGCATCAATGGACGCTCTGCGTCCGCTTTGGGACGCGGAGCGTCCCAGGCTACATTCCCACGCAGAGCGTGGGAACGATCTCTTCAAACAGCGACGCTGACTTCCTGCCGATCCACCGCCACCAATGTCTCAATCATCGCCCGCGCCGCCGGCGACAACCTGAACCCGGTACGGCTGACAATCCCGCAACGCGCATTCATGCTCTCCAGGTTCTGCGGCAGATTACGCCAGTGCAGCAGCACCAGCGAACCCTTGGCGATGTCCTCGACAAACGCCTCTTCCGTCCCCACGCCGATCGCATTCGATTGCAGCACCACTTTCACCAGCGCTGGAAAATGCTCGGTCTCGATGGTCGGTGAAAAATCGATCCTGCCACTGAGATTCGCCAGCAGTTTACGAATGCCCGGCGGGATCCGTGTGGTCGCCAGCGGGTAGTCGAACATGTCGTTGGTCGACAGGCTTTCCTTGGCCAGTAACGGATGCCCCGGACGGCAGAAAAACACCCCGCGCTTGGGCGTCAGCGCCTGGGTCTGAAAGTTCGGATCCGCCTCGAAATGACGGATATCGGCGATAAAGAATTCGATCTCTTCACGGCTCAGCGCGCGACTGAGTTTTTCCCAGTTATCCACCTGAAAACAGGTGCGCACTTTCGGGTGCGCATTGATGAATTGCGCCACCGCATCCGGCACCAGTTTTACTGCCGGCGCCGGGCCGCAACCGAAGTGCACCTCGCCGGCATCGAGCTTGGTCATCTGCGTCACTTCAGCGCTGAGCATCGCCGCGCCCTGCACCAGACTCAGGGCGTGCTGAAGCACCACCTGACCCTCGGGCGTGGGGCGCAAATCCTTGTTGCCGCGATCCACCAGCACGCAGCCGAACTCCTGCTCCAGCCCTTGAATGCTGCGACTGAACGCCGGTTGAGTGATGCCCATCGCGTCCGCCGCACGGACAAAACTGCGGTGTTCGTTGAGGGCGATGAAGTAACGCAACTGGCGAAGATCCATATGCTTTTCCGGCATCCTAAAAATAGCTCGAAGGCATTTGCGACGAGGGTTGCTAGAGGTTTTAAATGCAAGCTCTTATTCCGTCAACGAAGCATGTGAATATCTATTAGATGTAAATGGAATATAGATAGAGCGTTGTTTCGCTGCCGTCCAACCGTAAGCAGTCGATGAGGGTCTACCCATGAGCAATGCCGCACTCGCAGTAAAACCCGCTGTCCATGCGCTGGAAATTCATCCGGTGGCCGGTCGTATTGGTGCCGAGATCCGTGGTGTGCATTTGTCCGGTGAGCTGGACGCCGACACAATCGAAGCCATTCAACAGGCACTGGTTCAGTACAAAGTCGTGTTCTTCCGCGAACAGACTCAGCTCGACGATCAGCGCCAGGAAGCCTTCGCCCATTTGCTCGGTGAACCTGTGGCGCACCCGACCGTGCCGTCGCGGGAAGGCACGCGTTATCTGCTTGAACTGGACGGTGCCGAAGGTCAGCGCGCCAACTCGTGGCACACCGACGTGACCTTCGTCGACGCTTACCCGAAAGCCTCGATCCTGCGCTCGGTGGTGGCCCCGGCATTCGGCGGCGACACCCTGTGGGCCAACACCGCGACGGCGTACAACGGCTTGCCAACCGAGTTGCGTGAACTGGCCGACAAACTGGTCGCCGTGCACAGCAACGAATACGACTACGCCAGCGCCAAGCCGGACGTCTCGGCGGAGAAGCTTGAGCGCTATCGCAAGGTCTTCACCTCCACCGTTTACGAGACCGAGCACCCGGTGGTGCGCGTGCACCCGATCAGCGGCGAGAAGAGCTTGTTGTTGGGGCATTTCGTTAAACGCATCAAAGGTTACTCGCAGGCAGACTCGGCGCATTTGTTTGGGCTTTTGCAGAGCCATGTGATCCGCCAGGAAAACACCGTGCGCTGGCGCTGGAAGGCCGGTGATGTGGCGATCTGGGATAACCGCTCGACGCAGCACTATGCGATTGATGATTACGGTACTCAGGACCGGGTGGTGCGTCGGGTGACGTTGAAGGGTGAGGTGCCGGTGGGGGCTAACGGGCAGCGTAGCCAGACTATCAAAGGCGCGGACATCGTCGGCGTCTGATCTGACTCGGTACCTGTAGGAGCTGTCGAGTGAAACGAGGCTGCGATCTTTTGATTTGAAGATCAGGATCAAAAGATCGCAGCGTGCCGCAGCTCCTACCGGAATCACCACACGCCGATCTGCACGACCTTCTCGGTTTCAGGCTCACCATAGCGAAACCGCTGCCCACGCAAATCGATTTCCTGATGACTGATGGTCGTGCGTCGCTTCAACCCGCGCACCCACTCAAACAAATACCCCGCATGCTCCTCGCGCACCGCCGCGAATTCCGGGTCATCACCCAAATCGCACAACTCCTGCGGATCATTCAGCAGATCAAACAACTGTGGCCGAAAACCGTCGTACGCCAGGTATTTCCAGCGCTCGCTGCGCACCATTGTCATCCGGCAACGATCGATCGGCTGGCCCAAGCGCTCACGTGCCGGGGCCTGAAAGGCGTAGTCGTATTCGCTGATCGCGTAGCGGCGCCAGTCCGGGTTTTCTCCGTGAAGAAGTGGAATCAAGGAACGCCCCTCGAGCCGATGCGCCGCGTCCGGCAGCCCCAATGCTTCAAGGAATGTCGGCAACGCATCAATGGTTTCCGCCAGTCGATCATCCACCGTTCCCCGGGTGACATCTGCCGCCGCCCGAGGATCCCGCACGATCAGTGGCACGCCCACCGCTTGCTCCAGCAAAAATTCTTTCTCGCCCAGCCAGTGATCGCCCAGAAAGTCGCCGTGATCGCTGGTGAACACGATCAGCGTGTCATCCCAGCGTCCATTGCTCTGCAAAAAGTCGAACAGCCGCCCGAGCTGATCATCCACTTGCTTGATCAAGCCCATGTAGGTGGGGATTACAGTCAATCGTACTGAGTCACGGGAAAAGTTAAGGCTTTCCTCATGCTGGCGAAAGGCAGTGTATACGGGGTGTTTGCTGGCTTCGGAGGGCGTCGCGCGGACCGCTTCGAGAATCGATTTCGTACTGTACAGGGCGTGGTACGGCGCTGGTACGATGTAGGGCCAGTGCGGTTTGATGTAGGAGAGGTGTAAACACCAGGATTTCTCGCCTTGCTCGGTGATGAAGTCGATGGCTCGATTTGTAGTGTAGACAGTCTCTGAGTGTTGCTCGGGAATTCGTGCTGGCAAATTCGCATGACGCATTTGCCAGCCGCTGAGGATTTCACCGTTTGCGCCTTCAGCAGCGTTGGCCCAGTCATGCCAGGGGTTTTTGCCTTCGAAGCCGTGTTCACGCAGGTAATGGGTATAGGGCGCGGATTCGCGTTTGTCATCGAACAGCGGATCGTCGGGATAGATACCGTCGTGGCGCATGTAGGGTTCGAAACCGACTTCGTTGAGGATCTCGGCTTGCTCGCTTTGCGGATTGATCGCCAGCCGTTGCAAGGCATCGACATTCGCGGTGGCGTGGGTCTTGCCGACCAGCGCGGTACGAATGCCGTGCGGGCGCAGATAGTCGCCGATGGTCAGTTCTTCCAGCGGCAACGGCACGGCGTTCCACGCCACTTGATGGCTGCTGACGTAACGTCCGGTATAGGCCGACATCCGCGACGGCCCGCAAATCGTGCCTTGGGTGTAGGCGCGGCTGAAACGCACGCCGGCCGTTGCGAGTCGATCGATGTTGGGTGTGTGCAGGTGTGGATGGCCGTAGCAGGACAGGTAATCGCGCCGCAGTTGATCGCACATGATGTACAGCACGTTGCGCACGGGGTTTGGCGAGTTGGACATGGGTTCACCGGTCAGAGAGACAGGTGGGGTTTTTCGCTTTCAGTGGGGGTGTTCGGCAAGTGCATTTGGGGAATGGGGTTTATGCAGGGAGTGCATCGGTGCCTGTACTGGCGCTATCGCGAGCAGGCTCACTCCTACAGGGGAATGCATTTCAAATGTAGGAGTGAGCCTGCTCGCGATAGCGGTCGATCAGACGGCAAGTCTATCCAGCGAACACACCTCCTCATCCACCGCATCAATCGCCTTGATCTGCTCAATCATCGCCTCGGCCAACGGCGACAACCGATACCCCGCCCGGCTGACAATCCCATAACGCGTATACAGCTCCTCAAGATCATCGGCTAACCCTTCAATCCGCAAACACACCAATTCACCCTTGGCCTGGTGCAGCGCATCCGAATACGCCCCGACAATCCCGATCGCATCCGAGCGCAGCACCACACTGAGCAGACTCGAGCTGTTTTCACATTCGACATTCGGGGTGAAATCCGGCCGCCCACTGAGATCGACGATGACCTTGCGCAAGTTCGGCGGCCGAATACTCACCGCCAGCGGATAGCTCATCAACTGCTCGGCGCTGACCCTATCGAAACCCGCCAGCGGATGCCCGGCACGGCAACAGAAATGCCATTTGCGCGGTCGCAGCCGGTGCGTCAGATAATCCGGATCCGCCTCGAAGTAGCGTGTGTCCGCGACAAAGAATTCGAATTCCTCGCTCATCAGTCGCTTGCTCAGACTCTGCCAATCATCAACCTGAAACTGCACCCGCGCTTTCGGGTAGCGACCGATGAAGCTGCCGATCGCGCGCGGGATCAAACCGGCCGCCGGCGCCGGTCCACAACCGAAGCGCAATTCCCCGGCCTCCAGGCCATTGAACTGGCTGATCTCGTTCGCCATCTGCTGCGCGCCACTGACCAGTCGCCGTGCATGTTCGAGCAGCACCTGGCCCTGTTTGGTCGGCGGTAATTCCTTGCGCCCGCGATCAACCAACTGGCAGCCGACGCTGTGCTCTAGCGCCTGAATGCTGCGGCTGAAGGCGGACTGCGACAGGTTCACCGCCTGCGCGCCGGCGACGAAGCTGCGTTGTTCAGCCAAGGCGATGAAGTGACGAAGTTGGCGCAAGTCGATATGCATTTTTCACATAAAAAATATCCGGGAAATGCATTGGATATGCATTAGGTCGACTCCTTATAAAGGCAATCTCTTATGCAGTAAATATTTGTAAAACCATAAATAAATAACTTAAAAGAATATGCAGCGCTGAAGATGTCTGTGTGTTTTTTGACCAGGAGCCGCGCCATGAGTCCGTTGAACCTTGCGTCACCCCTAACGCCACGACGGCTCAAACGCCTGCCTCTGGCCCTGTTGCTGGCAGGGAGCGCCAGCTGGACTCATAGCTACGCGGCGGAAACGCAAGTGCCGACGCCGGTACCCGCAGGCAAACCGGCGGCCAACAGTTCGCAGTTGGAAACGGTCACCGTGACCACTCGCCGCCGGGAAGAAAGTTCGCAAGATGTGCCAACGCCGATGAGCGTGGTCAGCGGCCAGAATCTCGAGACGCAGCGGGTTTACCGGATTCAGGATTTGCAGCAATTGGTGCCGAGCGTCAACGTCGCTTACATGCATGCGCGGCAGTCCAGCGTGTCGATCCGCGGTCTGGGCAATAACCCGGCGAGCGATGGTCTCGAAGGTAGCGTCGGGCTGTACATCGACAACGTCTATCTGGGTCGCCCGGGCATGGCGGTGTTCGACTTGATGGACATCGAACAGCTCGAAGTCTTGCGTGGGCCGCAGGGCACGCTGTTCGGCAAAAACACCACCGCCGGGGTGATCAACATCAGCACCCGCGCGCCGACCTTCACGCCTGAGCGCAGCATCGAAACCTCGGTTGGCGAAGACGGTTATTTCCAAACAAAAGGCACGATTTCCGGACCGCTCAACGATGAATTGGCCGGGCGTTTTTCCGCTTATCGCACCCGTAGCGACGGCGATATCAAGAACGAATACAACGGTCATGATCTGAACGGCGGCTCGCGCGAAGGCTTTCGTGCACAGCTGCTATTCAAGCCTAACGAAGACTTTAATCTGCGCTGGATTGGCGACTACAACGAAGAGGATTCCAGCGCCGGTACCCGCGTGCTGTACAACACCGGGCCGACCATCAACGGCGTCAATCTTTACTCGGCGCGCGCGGCTGCCGCTGGCGCAACGCTGGTCAACGGCTCGCACCGCAAGGTCAACCTGGACAACGACCAGCACGTCACCGTGCATCAGGGAGGTACCTCAGTCGAGGCCAACTGGACGCTGCCAAGCGACTTCACCCTGACCTCGATCAGCTCGTATCGCTTCTGGAATTTCACCCCGAAAAATGACGACGGTCTCAATGTCCCGGCGACCTACAACGCCGGTGTGTCGGTGGAGGACAAACAGTATTCACAGGAATTTCGCCTGGCTTCGCCCAAGGGCGAGTTCTTCGATTACGTGGTTGGCGCCTACTACTTCGGCTCGGACCTGGATAACAAATCCTTCGCCTATTACGGCCCGCAAGCCGACATCTGGAACGGCACACCGCGTGGCGCGTTGGCCAATGTCGGCAGTGTCGGCAACGGCCACATCAAGACCGACAGTTTCGCGCTGTTCGCCCAAGGCACCTGGCACCTCACCGAGCGTCTGGATTTCACTGCCGGCGTGCGCGGCACCTATGAAGAAAAATCCGCGTGGGTAACGCGTGATGCGCCGGTCGGTGGCGCGGCAGTCACCGGTGCTGCCGCCACCGCGCGGCGCGGTCGTACCGGCGCTTACGATTCCGGCGATCTCAATCAGTACAGTTCCAGCCCTAGCGGATTGCTCAACCTCAGCTATCGCATCACTGACGATGTGCTCGGCTACGCGACGTTATCCCACGGCGAGAAATCCGGCGGCGTTAACCTCGCTGTCGGCTCTGCACCGACGGCGGGCGCCGATTCACTTTTGATTGGCACTGAGCGCGCCAACAACGCCGAACTCGGTTTCAAAAGCACCCTGTGGGATCACCGCCTGCAACTCAATGCCAACGTGTTCTGGACCCAGGTCAACGCCTACCAGACCAACGCCTACGACGACGTCAACCGCGTGCAATACCTGACCAACGCCGGTTCCGTGCGCTCGCGCGGCGTCGAGTTTGAAAGCACGATCGTCCCGCTGCGTGGCCTGACCCTGAACTTCAACGGTTCGTACAACGACGTCAGCTACCTCTCGTACAAAGATGCGCCGTGCCCGCCGGAAATCAGCCAGGCGCCAGGGGCTCCAGCCTCTTGCGACCTTAGCGGCCATCAAGTGGTCGGTGCTTCGAAATGGATCGGTAACGCCAACGGCGAATACAAATGGAATCTCGATAACGGCTTTGAACCGTACGTCACCGGCAGCTACGCCTTCCGCTCGAAAGCGGTGGGCACGGTCGAGGATTCCGATTACGGACAGATCCCGAGCTACGCAGTGGTCAACCTCTCCACCGGCCTGCGCGGCGACTTCAATCAGGGTCAGTGGGACATCTCGCTGTGGCTGAAAAACGCCTTCGACAAAACCTATTACACGACCCTGTGGACGGGCGGCAACGGCGGCTATGAAGGCCTGCTCGGGACTCCGCGCACCCTCGGCGTCACCGGTCGCTACGACTTCTGATTCGTCACTCAAGGAGCTGCATCATGTTGCGTATCAAAACGGCTTTTCCGCTGTTGTTGTCCGGCGCGGTGTTTAGCGCGGGCGCCTTCGCCGCACCGAGCGTTTACCCGACCGGTGTCACCCGTTACGACCCGGACAAAGCCTTCAATCAGTACGTAATTTTCAGCGGCGCTGACAAGCAGACGCACCTGATCGACATGAATGGCAACGAGGTCAAGAGCTGGCCGCAGGCCGGTTTCCCGTCCGCGATCATCGACCCGAAACTGGTCGGTGGCGAACGTGGCCACGTGCTGCTGCAACTGAGTGACAAGGACCCCGGCAAGCTCGGTTCTGCCGGTAATGGTCTGGGCAATCAGAGCGTTGGTGAACTGGACTGGAACGGCAAAGTGGTCTGGCAGTGGGGCGACAAGGCACCCGGTGGCGCGGCACAGCAGCATCATGATCAGCGCCGCTTGAGCAACGGCAACACCGTTGTTCTGGCGAACAGGGTGCACAAGGTCAAAGGCTTCAAAGTCCCCGAGGTGATTGACGATGCGATCTATGAAGTCAGTCCCGACGGTGCGGTGAAATGGCAATGGCTGGCCTCGGAACACCTCGACGAATTCGGCTTCACGCCCGCGCAATTGAAGCTGGTGCGGGCGAGTGAGGACGCCGACTACCTGCACATCAACAACCTCAGTGTGGTCGGGCCGAACAAGTGGTTCGATGCCGGCGACAAGCGTTTCAATCCGGACAATCTGTTGTTCGATTCACGCAACGCCAACTTCATCGCGATCATCGATAAAACCAGCGGCAAAGTGGTCTGGCGTCTGGGGCCGAACCTGCCATTGGCCAGCCCGAAAACCGCGCGGACCTTGCCGCGTCCCGTGGATCAGTTTGTCGGCCAGCATGACGCCCACATCATTCCTGCCGGACTGCCTGGCGCGGGCAATGTGCTGGTGTTCGATAACCAAGGCTCGGCGGGTTATCCCAATGTCACCCTTGGGCTGATTTCCGGTTCGCGGGTGTTGGAAATCGACCCGGTCAAAAATGAAATTGTCTGGCAGTACAGCGCGGCGAATTCGAAGCAGCCGGGGTGGGCGTTTTACAGCTCGTTCATCAGCAGCGCGCGACGTTTGCCCAACGGCAATACGTTGATCGACGAAGGCATGAACGGGCGGTTTTTCCAGGTCACGGCCGGCGGCGAAAATGTCTGGGAATACGTCAGCCCGTACCTCGGCAAGGCGCCGGGCAGCGACGCCATCAGCAACTGGGTGTATCGCGCGCTGCCTGTGAGTTATGACTGGGTGCCCGTCGGCACGCCACGTTCGGAAACGGCGGTGATTGCGCCTGCCATCGGTGTGCAACAGACCAACGCCAGCCGTTAGTTGATTTGGAATTAATGTTCGACTGATTGGCAATAAGTTATGAGTAACTCGAACAGTACTTATTGCAATTTAGTTAGTTGCTCATATGGACAGCAGGGGAATGTCGAACCATTCTCTGAGTCGTGAGTTTCCAGGAGGAAACTTGCTCTCATCGGAAGACACTTATCCCAACGATAAAGGAAGTCGCATCATGTCGAGCATTAATGGCACTTATCTGAATTCCAACTCTGGCGCCAAGCTGGTGATTACCGATGGTAATGATTCCAACGGCTCGTTCAGCGGAACATTGAGTCAGGGTGGCGTGAATTACGACATCCGTTATGGAAACTACCATTTCCAGAACAGTACCGGTAACCCGACCACCATTGCAGTACTTGCTCAGAATGGTAATAGCGGTTATCAGACATGGACACTGTTTTCGCCGGATCATAACTACGCAAAATTGCGCGCTGCCGGCTCCCGTACAAACTTCGATGGTGATGTGGTGACCCTGGGCGGGGAATTCGTCAAACAGTAGTCTTGTTTAAAAATTTAAAAGGCCGTTGCACGAAAGTGCTCCGGCCTTTTTTTATTCAGGAAAAATTATCATCAATTATCTACTTGGTATTAGTCGTCCTGCAAAACTGTGTCAGTCGTGGTTGATGCGTTGCATGAATACTTTTAATGCCTGAAAAGCATGCATTTTTTCACCTGTCGCTGCAGCCCACGTGGCACGTGGCTTTGGTGGAATTGATCAATTCATATATTCCATAAAAGACTATGCATAACGTTAAAGATTACTTTCGGAGATAAGCGCCAAGCCCAATGATTCACCCGTCGATCTGCCGTGGGGGATTCAACAAGCGGTTGATCGACAGTTTTTGTAGAGAACGCAAAAAGACCGCAGGGAGTGAATCAATGGGCAATGTCCAGACCGCCGCCAGCACAGAGCAATTGCTGTGGCGTCAGACGCCGAGTGGCGAGCTGGTCGATCTCGGCCGGCCGCATCGTGTGCCGCTGGGGCAGTTGCGTTTGCAGCGTGCACCGAAAGGCATCTTGAGCCGTCGCGAGGCGATTCTGCTTGGCTTGCTGGCGTTGTTGGCGCATGGCGCGGTGATCTACTGGATCAGCCAGAAGCCGACGCCGGTGCTGCCGATCGTGCCGCCGGAAATTCCGCCGATGACCATCGAGTTCTCGCGCCCGGCACCGCCGGCGCCACCGGTTGTCGAGCCGCCGCCACCTGCGCCAGTGGTTGAACCACCACCGCCAGTGGAAGACGAACTGGCGGTAAAACCACCGCCACCCAAACCGGTTCCGAAACCCAAACCGGTGGTTAAACAGGCACCCAAACCAGCACCGAAAGCGGTCGAGCAACCACCGGCGCCGCCACAACCGGCCGCTCCGGTTGCAGCACCAGCGCCACCTGCACCTCCCGCGCCGGCACCGGTAACCCCGGCTTCAGCGAATGCCGCGTACCTGAAAAACCCGGCACCGGAATATCCGTCGCTGGCCCAGCGTCGCGGTTGGGAAGGCACGGTGTTGCTGCGCGTACATGTGCTTGCCAGCGGTAAACCGGGCGAGATCCAGATTGCCAAAAGCAGTGGCCGGCAACAGCTCGACGACGCGGCACTCAACGCTGTGAAACGTTGGAGTTTCGTCCCGGCCAAGCAGGGTGATGTCGCCCAGGATGGCTGGGTCAGCGTGCCCATCGATTTCAAGATTCATTAAACCGAAACCAAATTCGCGCGAAACGTTTACACGAGGGAATCATCATGACGTTACTGGCATCTCCACTGGAATCCATCGAAAGCGCGGTGATCTGGCTGCTGGTGGTATTTTCCGTCGCCACCTGGGGCCTGGCATTGCTCAAGGCTGTGCAGTTCGGTCGTTTGAAGGCGCAGGATCGGCGCTTTCATAAACGCTTCTGGGCGGCGTCGAGTCTTGATTCCGCCGCTGAATTGAGCGAGACCCAACCCGGTGCAGCCGCGCGAGTAGCACAGGCCGGTTACGCGGCGATTCAGGTGGGCGAGGCGCCGCAGGCCAATGATTTGAGCCAGGCGATCAACCATCAGGATCGACTGGAGCGCGCTCTGCGTCAGCAGATTGTCCGCGAACGCCGTTCGCTGGAAACCGGTCTGGCCGTGGTTGCGAGTATCGGCAGCACCTCGCCGTTCATTGGTTTGTTCGGCACGGTGTGGGGAATCATGGAAGCGTTGAAAGGCATCAGCGCAGCGGGTTCGGCAAGCCTGGAAACAGTCGCCGGCCCCATCGGTGCGGCCTTGGTCGCGACCGGTGTCGGGATCGCCGTCGCGGTGCCGGCGGTGCTGGTTTACAACTACTTTTTGCGTCGGTTGAAACTGACGGCGGCGGATCTGGATGACTTCGCCCACGACTTTTACAGCCTGGCGCAGAAGAGTGCGTTCCGCGTGTTGATTCACCCGACCGCGCATAAGGTTGCAGCGCCGGGCAACGCGACAAAAGTGAAGGAGGCGTCCTGATATGGCCTTCTCCACGCAAGACAGTGACGAGGTGCTCAGCGAGATCAACGTGACACCGCTGGTGGATGTGATGCTGGTGCTGCTGGTGGTGTTTATCGTCACCGCACCGCTGCTGACCAACGCGATCCCGATCAACCTGCCGAAGACCGAAGCGGTGGCGCCGGTCGAACAGAAGGATCCGCTGGTGGTGAGCATCGACGGCGCCGGCAAGCTGTTTATCAACAAGGATGAGATTCAGCCGGACCTGCTGGAATTCAACCTCAAGTCGGCCAAGGCCAAGGACCCGGAAGTACGCGTGCAATTGCAGGCCGATGACGGGGTGAATTACGGCGAAGTGGCGCGAGCGATGGCTTCGATCGAGCGGGCGGGGATTACCAAGTTGTCGGTGATTACTGCGCGGTAACAGATTCAACGTTTTTCCGGGGCCGTCTCCTTGGCAGGGTGCGGCCCTTTTTTTATTGGTCAAACACCAACCCTGTAGGAGCTGCCGAAGGCTGCGATCTGTTGATTTTGATTTTTAAAAAACAAGATCAAAAGATCGCAGCCTTCGGCAGCTCCTGCATAGGGTTTTGTATATGCAATTCAGGTCTTAATAAATAGCTTCTTATTCCTTAACGAATATAAATCCCCTCCCTATACTTGTTCAGGAACAGACACGACGCAGGAGAGCTCCCCATGCGCAACGAATCAATCCGCTACCTGATTGTGCCGGGCTGGCAAGGATCGCCAGAAGATCATTGGCAAAGCCACTGGCAGAACAGCCTGCCAAACAGCGCGCGGGTCGAGCAGGCCGATTGGCTGACGCCGCGTCGCGAAGACTGGGTCGCGGCCCTGGCCGAGGCGATCGCCGCCGACAGTACGCCGGTGATCCTGATCGCCCACAGCCTCGGCTGCATCACCGTTGCTCACTGGGCTGCCACTGCGCCGTTGCAATATCTGCGTCAGGTGCGCGGCGCCTTGCTGGTCGCGCCGGCCGATGTCGAGCGCCCGGCCTGCGCACCCGCGCTGCGCAATTTCGCACCGATCCCGACTGATTTGCTGCCATTCCCGAGCCAAGTGGTCAGCTCCGACAACGATGCCGCGGTGAGTGCGCCGCGTGCCATGGAGCTGGCGCGCAACTGGGGCGCCGAGGCGGGAATTCTTGCCGGTGCCGGGCACATCAATGTGAAGTCCGGGCATCAGCGTTGGGAGCAGGGTTTTGCCTATCTCTATCGCCTGCAAAACCGTATGGAACACCACGCCCGCCGTCGCGCCTGATTTCTTTTTTCTTTGAACGCCCCCGTCTCCCGGCGGTTTTGGGCGGGAGTCTGCCATGAGTTTCGAAACTTTCGGTCAGCCATTGCTGACCTTTCCCGACGCTGAAAAAAGTCCCCTGAGCATTCGCGCCAAAGCGCTGGTGTTTGTCGACCCGCGCTCGCGTCAGTTGCGCGAGGAATTGGAGCAGTTAGCCCCGCGTTCGATTTCAGTATTGATTCGCGGTGAGACGGGGACGGGTAAAGAGCTGCTCGCCCGGCACATCCATCGCGCCAGTGATCGCAGCGGCTTATTCGTCTCGGTCAATTGCGGCGCCATCAGCCCGACTTACGCCGACGCCGAACTCTTCGGCTATGCCGCTGGCACCTACAGCGGTTCAGCCAGCAGTCGCGCCGGATGGTTCGGTTCGGCCAATGGCGGCACCTTGTACCTCGATGAAATCGGCGACTTGCCGCTGCCAATCCAGATCAAATTGCTCGCCGCGTTGGAGAACCACGAAGTCACCCGTGTCGGTGCACATCAGCCGAGTCCGGTCGACGTGCGTCTGGTCGCCGCCACCAGCATTGATCTGGCACAAGCGGTGGATGCCGGGAAATTCCACGAGCGGCTCTATCACTACCTCAGCGAAGGTCATCTCGAACTGCCGGCCTTGCGCGCGCGCACCGGCGATATTCTCTCGCTGGCAGAGTATTTTCTCGGCATCTACAGCCAGCGTCTGGATCTGCCGGTGCCGCTGATCAGCGAAGCGGCGCAGCACGTGCTCGAACAGCACAGCTGGCCGGGCAACACCCGCGAGCTGGAAAACGTCATTCACTTTGCCTTGCTGGTGAGTACCGGCGACGAGATTCTGCCGGAGCACCTGAATCTGCCGCCGCTACTGACCCAGATCGAGGCCCAGATCAACCACATCATCTCCACTGGCACCACAACCGACCAGGCCGCCCTCAAGCAACTGCTGAAAAACACCGGCCTCCTGTAGGAGCTGGCGAAGCCTGCGATCCTTTGATCTTGCTTTTCAACGTTTTAACTTGTTGAAAATCAAAAGATCGCAGCCTGCGGCAGCTCCTACATGTCTAGCCTGCGTGTATGAGCAAAATGGAATAACAACGTGAATAAACGTTATTGTCCGGGAATAAAAAATCCCGGTATTGTCCGACCCACGCCAGCGATATCACTTCACTGGCACACGTATTAATGCCGTCGTCGATGACGACCGTGATTTTCGATAAGGACACTGCATGAAAAAGGTTCTGTTGTTTACCGCATTGGCGGCTGCTCTGACTGCTTCCCTGGCCAATGCCGGCGAGAAACTGGTGGTTGCCGCGACCCCGGTTCCGCACGCTGAAATCCTCGAGCTGATCAAACCGACCCTGGCCAAAGAAGGCGTGGATCTGGAAATCAAAGTGTTCACCGACTACGTTCAGCCGAACGTACAAGTGGGCGAGAAACGTCTGGATGCCAACTACTTCCAGACCCTGCCGTACCTGAACAGCTTCAACCAGGGCAAATACAAGGACGACAAGTCCAAGTACCTGGTGACCGTGCAGGGCGTGCACGTTGAACCGTTCGGTGGCTACTCGAGCAAGTACAAGACCCTGGCAGAACTGCCGGACGGCGCCACCATCGCCATCCCGAACGAAGGCAGCAACAGCGGCCGCGCACTGATCCTGCTGCAGAAGGCTGGCCTGATCGAGCTGAAAGACCCGAAAAACGCTCTGGCAACGCCGAAAGACATCGCCAAGAACCCGCACAACTTCAAGTTCAAGGAACTGGAATCGGCGCTGCTGCCACGCGTTCTGAAGGAAGTTGATCTGGACATGATCAACACCAACTATGCGCTGGAAGCCAAGTTGAACCCGCAGAAAGATGCGCTGGTGATTGAAGGCGCTGACTCGCCATACGTGAACTTCCTGGTGGCCCGTGAGGACAACAAGAACAGCGACGCGATCCAGAAACTGGCCAAAGCCCTGACCAGCCCGGAAGTCAAAGCGTTCATCGAGAAGAAGTACAACGGCGCGGTACTGCCGGCGTTCTGATCTGACGCTTGAGTAAACCCCTTCAAGGTGTGAAAACGCCGATGGCCAGTGATGGTCATCGGCGTTTTTGTGTGTGCGTTGAAAAGCCCCTCACCCTAGCCCTCTCCCGGAGGGAGAGAGGACTGATCGGGGGATGCTGTAGAAGTACACCGACTTGAAAGATTTCTGCCGAATCCATAATCGACTCGATCTTTCAGGTCGATGTTTGACGCAAGACACCTCGGTCGGCTCCCTCTCCTAGAGGGAGAGGGGACTGATTGGGGGATGCTGTAGAGGTACGCCGATGTGAAAGATCTCTGCCGAATCCATAATCGACTCGATCTTTCAGGTCGATGTTTGACGTAAGACACCTCACCCCAGCCCTCTCCCTCCGGGAGAGGGCTGGGGTGAGGGGCTTTTGATTTACGCTGTGGCCTTCAACGCCCGGCGCAACGCCACCAACAATTTCACAATCTCCTGCGGATCCAGTCGCTGCGGCACTTTTACGTCCATGTTCTCTTCCTTGTTATGAGTTTGGCCAGGGGAGTCTGGCCAAAAGCTGTTCGTCCTTGGAGGGCTTTCGTGAAAAAAAGATCCGTCCTACAGCGCAAAGAAAAATAGCCTTCTTATTCCTTCCCGGCAAATCCACAGGTTAGTTTTTTGGGTGATATCAATATGCTTTAACGGTATTTAAATTCTGGTTTTTATACCTATAAAGTCGATGCTCGTCGGACAGCCATCCGCTGCCCATGGACTGCATCACCGCCGCTTACCGAGCGGCGTTCAGGACGTTTCATGACCTTCGATTACGCATTTATCCTCAGCACCCTGCCGGCGTTTCTCAAAGCCGTGGGCGTGACGCTGCAGGTCGGTTTTATCGCCATTGGCACCTCGTTGCTGGTGGCGCTGATCAACGCGACGATTCTGGTGTTCCGCACGCCTTACCTGCAAAAACTGGTCGGCCTGTATGTGGAACTGGCGCGCAACACACCACTGCTGATCCAGTTGTTTTTCGTCTACTTCGCCTTGCCGGCCGTGGGTATCCAGGTTTCCGGTTTCACCGCCGCGATCATCACCATGACCTTCCTCGGCGGCGCTTACCTCACCGAAGTGCTGCGCGCCGGCGTCGATGCGGTGCCGCAGGCGCAACTGGAATCCGGGCGCTCCATCGGCCTGTCCCACGGCCAGTTGCTGCGCTATGTGATCCTGCCGCAAGCGGGGATCCTCAGCCTGCCGTCGCTGTTCGCCAATTTCATTTTCCTGCTCAAGGAAACCACCGTGGTCTCGGCGGTGGCGGTGCCGGAAATTCTCTACACCACCAAAAGCTACATCGCGCTCTATTACAAAACCTACGAAATGCTCGCCGTGCTGACGCTGATCTGCGTGCTGTTGTTCTTGCCGCTGTCGCTGCTGCTCAGCCGTCTGGAAAGGAGGCTCCAGCATGGCCAGTTCGGGTCTTGAA
This sequence comes from Pseudomonas sp. NPDC087690, assembly GCF_044743175.1. Taxonomy (NCBI): domain Bacteria; kingdom Pseudomonadati; phylum Pseudomonadota; class Gammaproteobacteria; order Pseudomonadales; family Pseudomonadaceae; genus Pseudomonas; species Pseudomonas sp. NPDC087690. Next base: position 114,013 of record NZ_JBIUVX010000003.1, on the reverse strand, counting down.
CTACTCTGGGTGTCCTTGCCGCAACTGGCGAAAGGCGCTGGGCAAACCCTGTCGATCTCGTTTCTGAGCATTGCCATCAGCACTGTCGGCGGCGTGCTTTACGGCGTGTTGCGCACGCTCAACGTGACGTGGCTGAACGCGATCCTGCGGGTGTATCTGGAGCTGTTCCGGGCGATCCCGGTGCTGGTCTGGTTGTACCTGCTGTTCTTCGGTCTGCCGATTTTCTTTGGTCTGAGCATTCCGAGTTTCTGGTGCGCGGTGCTGGTGCTGTCGCTGTGGGGCGCGAGTGAGGTCGGCGAAGTGGCGCGCGGTGCGCTGCATTCGTTGCCGCGCGGGCAGCGTGAAGCAGGCCTGTCGATTGGCCTGAACGCCGCGCAGCTCTACGGCTACGTGCTGCTGCCACAAGCGCTGAAACGCATGACGCCACCGACCATCAACGTCTATACGCGAATCATCAAGACCAGCTCGCTGGCGGTGCTGATTGGCGTGGTGGATGTGATCAAGGTCGGCCAGCAGATCATCGAACGCACCTACGAATCAGTGCTGATCTACGGCGTGCTGTTTCTGTTTTTCTTTTTCATCTGCTACCCGCTGTCGGCCGCCTCGCGCGTGCTGGAGCGGCGCTGGACGCAAGCATGAGCGCATTGATCGAATTTCACGGCTTCAACAAATTCTATGGCGAACAGCAGGTGCTCAACGGCATCGACCTGCAGGTGCAGAGTGGTGAAGTGATCGTCATCCTCGGCCCTAGCGGTTGCGGCAAAAGTACCTTGTTGCGTTGCCTCAATGGCCTGGAAGAGGCGCACAGCGGCAGCCTGAAATTTCTCGGCCGTGAGCTGCTCGGCAAGTCCACTGACTGGCGCGAGATCCGCCAGCAGATCGGCATGGTGTTCCAGAGTTATCACCTGTTCCCGCATATGAGCGTGCTCGACAATCTGCTGCTTGGCCCAGTCAAGGTGCAGAAGCGTCAACGCCGCGAAGCGCAGCAACAAGCCGAAGCCTTGCTCGAACGCGTGGGTCTGGCGGACAAGCGCGATGCCTTCCCGCGTCAGCTCTCCGGCGGCCAGCAGCAACGCATCGCCATCATCCGCTCGTTGTGCATGAACCCACGGGTGATGCTCTTCGACGAAGTCACCGCCGCCCTTGATCCGGAGATGGTCAAGGAAGTTTTGCAGGTCATTCAGGGCCTCGCTCGTGAGGGCATGACCCTGCTGATCGTCACCCATGAAATGGCCTTCGCCCGCGCGGTGGCCGACCGCATCGTGTTCATGGATGCCGGGCGCATCCTTGAGCAGAACCCGCCCGAGATTTTCTTTACGAACCCGCAAACCGCACGCGCGCAGCAGTTTCTGGAGAAGTTCTCCTTCGTTGCAACACTGCCAAAAACGAATCCGACAAAGGAACTGGAACTGCTATGAAAACTGCCGCTTTTTTACTGCCCCTGCTCAGCCTCGCCTTGCTTGCCGGTTGCAGCAAGACCGAAGAACCGCCAAAACCGAAAGTCGCCAGCGAAAGCACCGCGCCGGCCGGTTATCTGGACAAGATCAAGGCTCGCGACAAATTGATTGTCGGCGTCTTCACCGACAAGCCACCGTTCGGTTTTGTCGATGAGGCCGGGCGCTACGTCGGCTTTGATACTGATATCGGCCGGCGTTTCGCCAAGGATCTGCTCGGCGATGAAAACAAAGTCGAATTCGTCGCGGTTGAACCGGCGAGCCGCATCCCGTTCCTGCAAAGCGACAAGGTCGACCTGATCCTCGCCAACATGACCGTCACGCCTGAGCGCAAGGAAGCGGTGGAATTCACCAACCCGAATCTCAAGGTTGCGGTGCAGGCGTTGGTGCCGCAAAGCAGCTCGGTGAAAAGCCTGGATGATCTGGCGACCCGCACCACCATCGTCACCACGGGCACCACCGCTGATATCTGGCTGACCAAGAATCACCCGGACTGGAAACTGCTGAAGTTCGAGAAGAACTCTGAATCACTGCAAGCTCTCGCCAACGGGCGTGGCGATGCCTACGCGCAGGACAATCTGGTGCTGTTCAGCTGGGCCAAGCAGAACCCGGGCTATCGCGTGCTGGAAGACAAACTGGGTGCCGAAGCACCGATTGCGCCGGCGGTGAAGAAGGGCAATATCGAACTGCGTGACTGGGTGAATACCGAGTTGACCAAACTGGGCGAGGAGAAGTATCTGCTCAAGCTGTATGACCAATATGTGCGTAAAGAATTGAGCGATGACACCAAGCCTGAGAGCGTGATTGTCGAGGGTGGCAAGTGGCAGGGGTGATTGTCTGTCAGGTCGGTGGTGAGGCTCAAGGGCAATCCCTCACCCCAGCCCTCTCCCGGAGGGAGAGGGGGCCGACCGAGGTGTCTTGCATCAGACATCGACCTGACAAACAGAGTCGATTATGGATTCACAGAGTCATTTTCAGGTCGGCGTAATTCAACAGCATCTCCCAATCAGTCCCCTCTCCTGAAGGGAGAGGGAGCCGACCGAGGTGTCTTGCATCAGACATTGAACTGCGGAAACGAGTCGATTGTGGATTCACAGAAGCATTTTCACGTCGGCGTCACTCTTGAGCATCCCCCAATCAGTCCCCTCTCCCTCTGGGAGAGGGTTAGGGTGAGGGGCTTTTGCCTGGAACGCTCAATCCGGCCAGTTCCACGCCGGCTCATCCAGCACCCGCTGCCCGACAATACCGGTCTGCCCCAGGGTTTTCTCCAACACGATGCAATTGCACTCCGGGTCCTCCTGCAACGCCGAAATCAACCGCCGCGCATGGGACACCACCCACACCTGACATTGCTCAGACGCACGAATGATCAACCGCGCCAGTGCCGGCAACAGATCCGGATGCAGACTGGTTTCCGGCTCGTTCAGTACCATCAGCGATGGCGGTCTCGGCGTCAGCAACGCCGCGACGAGCAGCAGATAGCGCAACGTCCCGTCCGACAACTCCGCTGCCGATAGCGGCCGCAACAAACCTTCCTGATAGAACTCGATGGCAAAGCGTCCACCGGCCTGCGCTTCGATATGCACGCGTGCGCCAGGAAACGCATCGGTAATTGCCGCACGCATCGCGTCGCCATCACCAATCTCGATGATGGTCTGCAACGCCGCCGCCAGATCCCGGCCGTCGTGATGCAGCACTGGCGTGCGCGTACCCAGTTGCGGTTGACGCACCGGCGCGTCGGCGTCGCTGCGAAAGTGATCGTAGAAACGCCAGCGACGAATGAACTCGCGCATCTGGAACACTTCCGGCGAGCTGCGCAGGCTGCCGACCTGGTCGAACAGGCTGTCGAAGTTGGGCGTGTGTTGCGCCAGCACATCCCATTTGCGTTCGGCGCGTGCGCGGATCATCGGCCCGTCACGATCCACCAGCAGGCTGGCGGGACGGTAGAGCGCGCCGGCCCAGATGCATTCGCGCTTGATCTGCGGGTCGAGGCTGAAGCGCGAGGGAATGGGGCGCGAATGTTCGGGCACCATGAAGTGCCCGTTGGAGTCGGGCAGACCGAGGCTGATCGAGTAGCTGAAATCCTCCCCGGCGAACCCCAGGCGCAATCGCTTCACACCCTGACGCACCGTCGACTGAATCGGCACTTCGCCGTTGCGCATGCGCCGGCTGATGCTTTCCGGCCCGGCCCAGAACGTCGAATCCAGGCCACCCTCACGGGCCAGCGCATTGACTACGCCGCCCTGAGCGGTTTCCGCCAGCAGGCGCAAGGCCCGGTAAAGATTGGACTTGCCGCTGCCGTTGGGGCCGGTGATCAGGTTCAGCCGGCCGAGCGGGATCACCAATTTATTGATCGAGCGGTAATTGGCCACTGCCAGGGTGTTGAGCATGGAATTCCTTCTCTTCAGGCGCCCATTGTAGGAGCTGCCGCAGGCTGCGATCTTTTGATCTTCTAAAAAAACATCAAAAAATCGCAGCCTGCGGCAGCTCCTACGGGGAAATATTGTGATCGCGCAGGCGAAGGCGGAACCCTGTTCTAAGCTCACAGTCGTATCGTCACTTGCACGTTCGTACACAGGAAGGAGTCTGCATGGCGAGTCCCGGTTTGAAAACAGCGGTCATGCTGAGTCTGTTCACCTTGGTGACCGCCTGCGGCGAAAAAAAAGCCCCTGAGGAATATTTGCCCAGGGTCTTCGTACAGGAAGTGAAACCCGCGGATTACGCGGCTTCGGTGACATTGACCGGTGACGTGCAGGCGCGCGTGCAGACGGAGTTGTCGTTCCGTGTTGGCGGCAAGATCATCCAGCGTATGGTCGACGTCGGCGACCGCGTCACGGCCAGACAGGTGCTGGCCAAACTCGACCCTAAAGACTTGCAGACCAACGTCGATTCCGCCCAGGCCCAGGTTGTGGCCGAACAGGCGCGGGTGAAACAGAGCGCTGCGGCGTTCGTGCGCCAGCAGAAACTCCTGCCCAAGGGCTACACCAGCCAAAGCGAATACGACTCCGCCCAAGCGGCGTTGCGCAGCAGCCAGAGCGCCTTGAGTGCGGCGCAGGCGCAACTGGCGAACGCCAAGGATCAACTCAGTTACACCTCACTGATCGCTGACGCGCCGGGCGTCATCACCGAGCGTCAGGCCGAAGTCGGCCAGGTGGTGCAGGCCACCGCGCCGATCTTCAGTCTGGCCCGCGATGGCGACCGCGATGCGGTGTTCAACGTGTATGAATCGCTGCTCGCCGAGCGTCCTGCGGACAACAGGATCACCGTCAGCCTGCTCGACAATCCCGAGATCAAAACCACCGGCACCGTGCGCGAAATCACCCCGGCGGTGTCGGCGCAATCCGGCACCGTGCAAGTCAAAGTCACCCTCGACAAGCTGCCGCCGGGCATGCAACTCGGTTCGGTGGTCAGCGCCACGGCCAAAGGCTCGGGCAAGTCGGCGGTCGAGTTGCCGTGGTCAGCGCTGACGAAAAACATCAGCGATACGGCGGTGTGGATGGTCGATGACAAGGGCGAGGCGCAATTGCACAACGTCACGGTCGGCCGCTACCTGACCGGCAAAGTCATCATCAGCGAAGGCCTCAAGGGCGGCGAGAAAGTCATCGTCGCTGGTGGGCAGTTGTTGCATCCGGGCATGAAAGTCGAGATCGCCGAAAACACCTACAAGGATCTGCAGCCGGGAGTACAGCCATGAAGTCTCTGTGGCTGTTACCCGTTGCTGTGATGTTGGCTGCGTGTTCGAAGAAAGAACCGCCGCCCGAGCCGGTACGCCCGGTGCTGTCAGTCCAGGTCGAAGCGTTGAGCGAGGAAAACCTCGGGCGTTTCGCCGGCAGCATTCAGGCGCGCTATGAGAGCAACACCGGTTTCCGTGTGGGCGGGCGCATCGCTAGCCGTAACGTCGATGTGGGGGCCGAGGTCGAGAAAGGCACGTTGCTCGCCACCCTCGACCCTTCCGACCAGCAGAACCAATTGCGTTCGGCGCAAGGCGATCTGGCGAAAATCCAGGCGCAATTGATCAACGCACAAGCCAATGCGCGCCGCCAGCAGGCGCTGTTTGATCGCGGTGTCGGTGCACAGGCGCAACTGGACGTCGCCAACACCGATCTGAAAACCACACAGGCTTCGCTGGATCAGGCGCGCGCGGCGGTCAACCAGAGCAAGGACCAACTCGGCTACACCGAACTGCGCGCCGACCACCGTGCCGTGGTCACCGCGTGGAACGCCGAGGCCGGGCAGGTCGTCACGGCTGGCCAGCAAGTGGTGACGCTGGCGCAACCGGACATCAAGGAAGCGGTGATCGATCTGCCGGACACCCTGGTCGATCAGATCCCCAGTGATGTGGTGTTCTCGGTGGCCGCGCAACTCGACCCGAGCATCAACACCACCGCGATCATCCGCGAAATCGAACCGCAGGCGCAAAGTGCCACGCGCACCCGTCGTGCCCGTCTGACCCTGGCCGATACGCCGGACGGCTTTCGTCTCGGCACAGCGATCAGCGTGACCCTCAGCTCGGCGATCAAGCCGCGAATCGAATTGCCCGTGACGGCGCTGCAGGAGGTCGATGGCAAAGCGCGAATCTGGGTCATCGACACGCAAAACAAAACCGTCAGCCCCCGCGATGTCACCGTCGTCAGCCGTACCGACAGCAGCGTCGTACTGGCTGGCGGCGTAAAGAACGGCGAGCGTGTGGTCAGCGCCGGCGTCAACAGCCTCAAAGCCGGACAATCGGTAAAACTTGACGAGGACAGTCAATGAAAGGCTCTTTCAACCTCTCCGAATGGGCCCTCAAGCATCAGTCATTCGTCTGGTACCTGATGTTCGTTGCGTTACTGATGGGCGTCTTTTCGTACTTCAACCTGGGCCGCGAAGAAGATCCGTCGTTCACCATCAAAACCATGGTCATCCAGACCAAATGGCCGGGCGCGACTCAAGAGGAAACGCTCAAGCAGGTCACCGACCGCATCGAGAAAAAACTCGAAGAACTCGACTCCCTCGACTACGTGAAAAGCTACACGCGCCCCGGCGAATCAACGGTGTACGTGTACCTGCGCGACACCACCAGCGCCAAGGACATCCCGGAAATCTGGTACCAGGTGCGCAAGAAGATCGATGACATTCGCGGACAGTTTCCCCAGGGCATTCAGGGGCCGGGATTCAACGACGAGTTCGGTGACGTGTTCGGCTCGGTGTACGCGTTTACCGCCGATGGCCTGACCATGCGCCAACTGCGCGATTATGTGGAACAGGCCAGGGCCGAAATCCGCAACGTGCCAGGGCTGGGCAAGATCGAAATGGTCGGCCAGCAGGACGAAGTGATTTATCTGAATTTCTCCACACGCAAACTCGCTGCACTGGGCATCGATCAACGTCAGGTAGTGGAAAGCCTGCAATCGCAGAACGCCGTAACTCCGGCGGGGGTGATCGAGGCCGGTCCCGAGCGGATTTCCGTGCGCACCTCCGGGCAGTTTGCTTCGGAGAAGGATCTGGCCGAAGTCAACCTCAAGCTCAATGACCGCTTCTATCGACTGGCCGACATCGCCGAGATCAGCCGTGGTTACGTAGATCCGGCGACCCCGGAATTCCGCTTCGACGGCAAACCGGCCATCGGCCTGGCGATTGCCATGCAGAAGGGTGGCAACGTCCAGGAGTTCGGCAAGGCCTTGCATGCGCGCATCGACCAACTGACCGCGGACTTGCCGGTGGGCGTTGGCGTGCACACCGTTTCCGATCAGGCTGTCGTCGTTGAAGAGGCTGTTGGTGGTTTCACCAGCGCGCTGTTCGAAGCGGTGATTATCGTGCTGGTGGTGAGTTTTATCAGCCTCGGTGTGCGCGCCGGGCTGGTGGTGGCGTGCTCGATTCCGCTGGTGCTGGCGATGGTCTTTGTGTTCATGGAATACAGCGGCATCACTATGCAGCGGATTTCCCTCGGCGCATTGATCATCGCCCTCGGCCTGTTGGTGGATGACGCGATGATCACCGTGGAGATGATGGTCACGCGCCTGGAAATGGGCGAGAGCAAGGAGGAGGCCGCGACGTACGCCTACACCTCGACGGCGTTCCCGATGCTCACCGGGACGCTGGTGACAGTCGCCGGTTTCGTGCCGATCGGCCTCAACGCCAGTTCCGCCGGTGAGTACACCTACACGCTGTTTGCGGTGATTGCCGTGGCCATGATTGTGTCGTGGATTGTGGCGGTGTTCTTCGCGCCGGTGATCGGCGTGCACATTCTCAGCGCCAACGTGAAACCCCATGAAGCCGAGCCGGGCCGCGTCGGGCGCGCGTTCAATGGCGGTCTGTTGTGGGCGATGCGCAATCGCTGGTGGGCGATCGGTATCACCGTGCTGCTGTTTGCCCTGTCGATTTTTTGCATGCGCTTTGTGCAGAACCAGTTCTTTCCGGCATCGGACCGCCCGGAAATTCTCGTCGACCTGAACCTGCCGCAAAACGCCTCAATCGACGAAACCCGCAAAGCCGTCGACAAACTCGAAGCGACGCTCAAGGGTGACGCGGACATTGTGCGCTGGAGCACCTACATCGGTCAGGGCGCGATCCGTTTCTACCTGCCGCTCGACCAGCAATTGCAAAACCCGTACTACGCACAACTGGTGATCGTCAGCAAGGATTTCGAGGCCCGTGAGGCCTTGACCCAACGTCTGCGCGAGCGCCTGCACAAGGACTTCGTCGGCATCGGCAGTTACGTGCAAGCACTGGAAATGGGCCCGCCGGTGGGGCGTCCGATTCAGTACCGGGTCAGTGGCAAGGACATCGATCAGGTGCGCAGACACGCCATTGATCTCGCGACCGAACTGGACAAGAACTCGCACATCGGCGAGATCATCTACGACTGGAACGAGCCGGGCAAAGTCCTGCGCATCGACATCGCCCAGGACAAGGCGCGGCAACTCGGGCTGTCGTCCGAAGACGTGGCGAACCTGATGAACAGCATCGTCAGTGGCTCGCCGTTGACCCAGGTCGATGACGACATCTACCTGATCAACGTGGTCGGGCGCGCTGTGGATTCCGAACGTGGTACGCCGGAAACCCTGCAGAACCTGCAGATCGTCACGCCGAGCGGCACGTCGATTCCGCTGCTGGCGTTCGCCACCGTGCGTTATGAACTGGAGCAGCCGCTGGTGTGGCGTCGCGACCGTTTGCCGACCATCACCATCAAGGCCTCGGTGCGCGACGAGATCCAGCCGACCGATCTGGTGAAAATCCTCAAGCCGTCGATTGATGCCTTCGCTGAAAAACTCCCGGTCGGCTACAAAGTCGCCACTGGCGGTACGGTCGAGGAAAGCGGCAAGGCGCAGGGGCCGATCGCCAAGGTGTTGCCGTTGATGCTGTTTTTGATGGCGACGTTCCTGATGATCCAGTTGCACAGCGTGCAGAAGATGTTCCTCGTCGCGAGTGTCGCGCCGCTGGGGCTGATCGGCGTGGTACTGGCGTTGGTGCCGACCGGTACGCCGATGGGTTTCGTGGCGATTCTGGGGATTCTCGCGCTGATCGGCATCATCATCCGCAACTCGGTGATTCTGGTGACGCAGATCGATGAGTTCGAGAAGAAAGGTTATGCGCCGTGGGATGCGGTGGTCGAAGCGACCGAACATCGGCGCCGACCGATCCTGCTGACCGCAGCCGCAGCGAGCATGGGCATGATCCCGATTGCCCGGGAAGTGTTCTGGGGGCCGATGGCCTACGCGATGATTGGCGGGATTGTGGTGGCGACGCTGCTGACGTTGCTGTTCCTGCCGGCGCTGTATGTGGCCTGGTACAAGATTCGTGAGCCGAAAAAAGAGACGCAGTAAAAACGAGCGCTTCGCGCTCATCGCGAGCAGGCTCACTCCTACAGGGGAACGCATTCCAACTATAGAAGTGAGCCTGCTCGCGATGGCGTCTGAGCTGACTACATGGATTTACGCCAGACACTCGCCAACCAAGGCTGCTGCTCGCGCGGTAGCCCCGCCGGCCGATAGTAATGCTCAAGCTCGACAAAACCCGCTGCCGTCAACAACCCGCGCCACGCCTCAAGATCGTGATACGAGCCATAACGCGGCCCGTTCCAGCCTTCACGGTTATCTCCACGCGGATTGGAGCTGAACAACACGCCACCGGGTTTCAACGCACCATGCAGTTGCTTGAGCACCCTTGGCAATTCCTGCAACGGCACATGAAAAAGCACCGCGTTGGCGAAGATCCCGTCGAAGCGTTCAGTCGGCAGATCGAGCTTCAGAAAGTCCTGTTGGAGCACCTCGCAACCACTGTCCTCACGGGCCATTCGCGCAAACTCTGGCGAACCGTCGAGGCCGACTGCGATGTGGCCCATGCGCGTAAACGTTTGCAAATCGCGGCCCGGGCCGCAGCCGAAATCCAGAATCGTGAACGGCGCCACACCTTGAATATGCCGCAGCAACGCATCGATGTTCTGGCTGACATCGTGATTGCGGGTGCCTTCACGAAAGTCTTCGGCCACCGAGTTGTAGTGGCCGAGGGTGGTGGCGGTGATCTGTTCGAGATCGGTGGGGGTCTGCTTCATGGTCGGGATACGCGGGCAATTGGGATTTGCCGAATATACGCCATCGGGTTCGGGGCTGCTGCGCAGCCCATCGCGAGCAGGCTCACTCCTGCATTTGAAATGCGTTCCCCTGTAGGAGTGAGCCTGCTCGCGATAGCGGTTGTGAAGTTGCTACATGAGCCCGGCCCGGCTCAGCGCTTGTTCAACCCCCGCGCCAACCGATCCCCACCCAACTGAATCACCGCCACCAACGCCACCAGCAACACAATCACCGTCAGCATGATCTGGCTGTCAAAGCGCTGATAGCCGTAGCGATAGGCGATATCTCCCAACCCGCCAGCGCCAATCGCCCCGGCCATCGCCGACGAGTTGATCATCGTCACCAGCGTGATGGTGAACCCGCCGACAATCCCCGGCAGCGCCTCCGGCAACAGCACATGCCAGACAATGTGCCAACGCCGGCAGCCCATCGCCTGCGCCGCCTCGATCAAGCCATGATCAACCTCGCGCAGGCTCACTTCGGCAATCCGCGCAAAGAACGGTGTCGCGGCAATTGTCAGCGGCACAACAGCGGCCCAGACACCGTAGGTCGTTCCGACAATCAACCGGGTAAACGGAATCAGCGCGACCATCAGAATCAAAAACGGGATCGAGCGAAACAGGTTCACGAACGCGCCCAAGGCGCGGTTGAGTACCGGCGCTTCATAGATCCCGCCCTTGTCGCTGGTGACCAGAATCACCGCCATGGGAATCCCCACCAGCAGCGCTATCAGCGACGACACGCCGACCATCAAAAACGTGTCGATGAAACCCTGCAGCAAGCGATCAAACCACATAACCCAATACCTCCACGCGTTGCGCCCACGGTGCGGCGCGTTCGCGCAATTGCTCGGCTCCGAACGCTGAATCACTGACGGCCAGCAACAGTTGCCCCAACGCATGCCCCTGAATCCGTTCGACGCCGCCCTGTAGCAACTTTACCCGGCCACCGAGTGCAGCAAATAATGCCGCCAGATCCGGCTCATCACTGGCGCTGCCGGTGAATTGCAAGCGCAGCACCACAGCAGCGTCGGAGGAGGGCGGCTGCTTCTGCAAACGGCTTTGCAACTCCTCCGGCAGCGCGTGTTGCAGCGGTGCGAGCAAGGTCTGGCTGACCTCGTGCTGCGGATTGCCGAACACTTCCCACACCGGGCCTTGTTCGACGACGCGGCCGTGCTCAAGCACGACGACGCGGTCGCAGATTTCGCGGATCACTGCCATCTCATGAGTAATCAGAACGATGGTCAGACCCAGGCGTTTATTGATCTCGCGCAGCAGGCCGAGGATCGACTGGGTGGTCTCCGGGTCGAGCGCCGAAGTGGCCTCGTCGCAGAGCAAAATATCCGGGTCATGCACCAACGCCCGGGCAATACCGACACGCTGTTTCTGCCCTCCGGAGAGCTGCGCCGGATAAGCCTTGTGCTTTTCCTGCAGGCCAACCAGTTCGAGTAGTTCGCGAACCTTTTTTTCTCGTTGCTCTTTCGGCACGCCAGCGACTTTCAGCGGCAGTTCGACGTTCTGCCAAACAGTCTTGGCCGACATCAGATTGAAGTGCTGGAAGATCATGCCGATGCGTCGGCGCAGGGCGACAAGACGGTCTTCATCGAACTCGCCGATGTCGACCTGATCGATCAGCACGCGCCCCGAGGTCGGCTGTTCCAGACGATTGATCGTACGGATCAGCGATGACTTGCCAGCGCCGCTGCGGCCGATGATGCCGAACACTTCGCCGCGCTGGATCGCCAGATCGATGCCTTGCAACGCGGCGACCGGGCCTTGCCGACCGTTGTAGGTTTTGCCCAGACCGATGAAGCGTACGTGGGCACGATTCAGCTCGGGGTGCAGCTCGGTTTTTTCAGCATTGTGTGGCTCTGGAATATCCAGTCGCCGTTGGATCGCGGCCGTCATGCTCAGCTTTCCCAGCCGGCTTGATACAGCTTGCCGTGGGCCTTATCCAGTGCCGCGCGAACGACCGGCGAATGCTGGTAGATGTCGACGAATTTGACCAGGCGCGGATCGGTTTTGCTCTTCGGCTGGATGACGAACTGGATCACGTATTCCTTGTGATCGAGACCGTCGAACAGCAGCGCCGAACCGGCATCGAAAGTCTTCGCCAGACGAATGTAGGCCGGGTAGCCCTGGACCAGATCAGCGTCGTCGTAGGCACGTACCAGTTGCACGGCTTCGACTTGCAGAATCTTGATTTTTTTCGGATTGGCGACGATGTCATCTTCGGTGGCTTTGTAGCCGACGCCCGGTTTCAGCGTGATCAAACCGGCCTTGGCCAGCAGCTGCAAACCACGGCCACTGTTGATCGGGTCGTTGGCGATGGCGACGCTGGCGCCTTCTGGCAGCTCATCGAAGCTTTTGTATTTTTTCGAATAGAGGCCGACGTTATTGATGATCCCCGGGGCGAATGGCACCAGATCAAAACCCGACGCAGCCTTGGCGTTTTCGAGGAACGGGATGTGCTGGAAGTAGTTCACGTCGATGTCGCCGGCGGCGAGACTGACGTTCGGTGCGATCCAGTCGGTGAACTCCACCAGCTCGACTTTCAAGCCTTGTTTGGAAGCTTCTTCGACAGCGGCTTCCAGCGGAATGGCGAAGGCGGCGGTGGTGCCGATTTTCAACGGGGCGTCGGCGGCGAAGACGGCCGAGCTGAACAGGCCGAGGGCCAGGGCCAGTGCTTTGACTGGGTGGGACAGGTGTTTTTTGGTCATGATGGTTTTTCCAGTCAGTGCGTAAATTTTTGGTGTTTGTTATGGCCTCATCGCGAGCAGGCTCACTCCTGCATTTGGAATGCGTTCCCCTGTAGGAGTGAGCCTGCTCGCGATGCTTTTAGCGGCGAAACGAAGAGCCTGTGTGTTGCTCAGGCAGTTGCGCCGCACCGTGAAACAGCTTCTCGCGCAAGCTGCCCGCGTCATAAGCGGTCTTGTACGACCCACGCCGCTGCAGCTCCGGAACCACCAGCTCGATAAAATCGACATAGCTTTCCGGGGTAACAATCCGGGTCAGGTTGAAACCGTCGAGGCCGGTCTCGGCGATCCACGATTCCAGCTCATCCGCCACTTGCTCCGGCGAACCGACCACGGTGATGTAACGGCCACCGAGGGCGTGCTGGTCGAGCAATTTGCGCCGGGTCCAATCGTTGTTCTGCAGGTTCTTGGTCGCCGACTGAATGGCGTTGCTCTTCACGTACTGGATCGGTTCGTCGATTTCGTATTGGGAAAAGTCGATGCCGGTCGACGCGGAAAAATGCGCCACGCCGGCCTCGGCGCTGGCATAGCTCAGGTACTCGGCGTGTTTGGCCCATGCAGCTTCTTCAGTCGCGCCGACGATGACGTTGAGGCCCATGAACACCTTGATGTCCTCGGGGTTACGCCCCGCTTCAACGGCGCTGGCGCGGACCTTGTCGACCTGAACTTTGGTCGATGGTTTGTTCTGACCGCTGATGAATACGCATTCGGCATGGCGCCCGGCGAACAGCAAACCGCGATCAGAGCTGCCGGCCTGAAACAGCACTGGCGTGCGTTGTGGTGACGGTTCGCAGAGGTGATAACCCTCGACCTGATAGAACTCGCCCTTGTGCTCGACCTTGTGCACTTTTTCCGGGTTGGCGTAGATCCGTTGTTCGCGGTCGTTGAGTACGGCACCGTTTTCCCAACTGCCTTCCCAGAGCTTGTAGAGCACTTCCAGGTACTCATCGGCCTGGTCGTAGCGACGGTCATGTTCGACTTGCTCGCTGAGGCCCATGGCTTTTGCGGCGCTGTCCAGATAACCGGTGACGATGTTCCAGCCCACGCGTCCGCGACTCAGATGATCGAGCGTGGACATGCGGCGGGCGAACAGATACGGCGGCTCGTAGGTGAGGTTGGCGGTCAGGCCGAAGCCTAGATTTTTGGTCACCGCAGCCATGGCTGAAACCAGCAGCAGCGGGTCGTTGACCGGCAACTGGATCGACTCTTTCAGCGGCACATCGACTGAGTTCTGATAGACGTCGTACACGCCGACGATGTCGGCGATGAACAGGCCGTCGAAGAGTCCGCGCTCCAGCAATTGCGCCAGTTCAGTCCAGTATTCAATAGTGTTGTAGCGCGTCGAGGTGTCGCGCGGATGCGTCCACAAGCCATGGTTGATGTGGCCGATGCAGTTCATGTTGAACGCGTTGAGCAGGATCTTCTTTTTTGCAGCGCTCATCAGATCGTCCCTCGCAGCGGAGGGTTTTCATCGTTGAGGTAATAATTGCCCACGGCGTGATATTTCCAGCGCACTGGATCGTGCAAGGTGTGCACGCGGGCGTTGCGCCAGTGGCGGTCGAGCCCGTGTTCGATCAGCGTGGCCTGGCTGCCGGCCAATTCGAACAGCGTGCTGCCAGCGGCGAGGGAAATTTCGGTGCTGATCGCCCGGGCTTCAGCAACGGCAATCGAAGCCGCAGCGACGGTTTGTGCGTTGGTCTCGGCTTGCGCGGCGTCGAGGAATTCGCCAGCGCGCTCAAGCAAGGCTTCGGTGGCGTGCAGGCGAATGCTCAAGTGGCCGAAGCTCTTCAGCGTCAGTGGATCTTCGGTGGCTTTGTCGTTGCCGGAATCGATCCACGGCCGGGTCTTGCTGCGCACAAAGTGCAACGCGTCTTCGTAAGCGGCGCGGGCGATGCCGGTGTCGATGGCGGCGTGAAGGATCTGCGCCAACGGGCCAACGGTGGTTGGCCGTTCGAAAGCACTTTGAAACGGCAGCACGTCTTCAGCCTCTACGTAGACGTCTTCGAACACCACCGAACCGCTGCCGGTGGTGCGCTGACCGAAGCCGCTCCAGTCGTCGATTACGGTCAGGCCTTTGCTGTCGCGGGGGACGAAGGCCAGTTGCTGCACGCCGTTTTCATCGACAACCGAGGTCGGAATGCGCTGGGCGTAAATCGCGCCGGTCGCATAGAACTTGCGACCGTTGATGCGATAACCGTCGCCGTCGCGCTTGAGGCTGGTAATGCGGTCGTGGGCGGTTTTCGTGCCCAGTTCCGCCAAGGCATTGCCGAAGCGTTGGCCGGCGAGAACCTCGGCGTACAGCCGTTGTTTTTGTGCGTGGCTGCCATTCACCCGTAGCACTTCCAGTGCGTAAAAATGGTTCTGCGGGATTTGTCCGAGCGAGCCGTCAGCCTGAGCGATCAGCGCGATGACTTTGGCCAGGGTCACGTTGGACACGCCAGCGCCGCCGTATTCCTTCGGCACGCTGATGCCCCACAGGCCTGAGCGGGAAAATACATCGAGTTCCGGCAGTGGCAAGCGACGTTCACGGTCGCGCAGGGCGCTGTCGCGTTTGAAATCTTCGGCCAGATCGCTGGCGACGATCAGGGCTTGCTCATCGCTGGTGATGACCGCGACGTGATGGGAAAAAGTCATAGGTTTCTCCATTGCACTTGAGAAAGTGTGCGGTCGTCTCAGATCCAGGAATGGCGAGCAGGCAAAGTGCCGTTGAGGCGATAGGCGCCGACCGCGTGATATTTCCAGCGCACCGGGTCGTGCAGCGTGTGCACCCGGGCGTTGCGCCAGTGGCGGTCG
Source organism: Pseudomonas sp. NPDC087690 (assembly GCF_044743175.1). NCBI lineage: Bacteria > Pseudomonadati > Pseudomonadota > Gammaproteobacteria > Pseudomonadales > Pseudomonadaceae > Pseudomonas > Pseudomonas sp. NPDC087690. The sequence continues at coordinate 98,459 of NZ_JBIUVX010000003.1, read as the reverse complement.
AGGTTGAATTCGGCGAGGGTCGCGCGGCTGCCGGCCAGTTCGAAAAGCTTCTCGCTGGCGAGCAATGAGATTTCCGTGGTCAGCACTTTGGCCTCGGCCACGGCAATCGATGCACGGGCGGCAGATTCGGCGGTCAGCGGTGCGGCGTGCACCTGATCAAGAACTTTGCCGGCCTTGCGCAGCAGCGCTTCGGCGGCGTGCAGTTCGATTTTCAGTTTGCCGATGTCGGCGATCACATAGAGGTCATCACTGGCGCGATCAACTTTGGCGTCGATCCATGGCCGCGCGCGGGTTTTGACGAACTCGATGGCGTCATCGATGGCGCCACGGGCGATGCCGGCATCAATGGCCGCTTGAATCAGCTGCGACACCGCGCCTTGGGTGTTGGGGGTTTCGTTGATCTTCCAGTTGTCGACGACCAGGTTCGATTCGACGCGAACGTTGTTCAGCAAAATCGTGCCGCTGGCGGTGGTGCGCTGACCGAAACCCGACCAGTCATCAACAATGCGCAACCCCGGCGTGCCGCGACGGACGAAGGCCAGCACTTGCTTGCCGTCATCGTTGAGCGCCTTCACCGCGACCCAGTGCGCAAACAGCGCGCCGGTGGAATAGAACTTCTGGCCGTTGATCACGTAATCGTCGCCGTCGGCGGTGATCCGTGCTTTCAGTTCCAGGGTGTTTTTAGTGCCGCGCTCCGGACCGGCATTGCCGATGCGCCAGCCTTCCAGAACACTCTGGAACAGCTGCTGTTTCTGCGCCTCGGTGGCACTGCCGAGCACCAGATTGATGATGCCGAACTGGTTCTGCGGGATCTGTCCCAACGCCGGGTCGGCGGCGGAAATGATCGCGAACACCTCGGCCAATGTGACGAATGAAACCTGCGGGCCACCGTATTCGCGCGGTATGGCAATGCTGCCTAAGCCGCTGCGGGTGAACTGTTCGATTTCCGACCACGGCAACTTGCGCTGACGATCGCGTTTGGCGGCCTGCACGCGGGCGACTTGCGCCAGCTCATGGGCGGCCTTGATGGCTTGGGCGTCGTTGCGCAAGACTTGCGCGGGCAACAACAGTGGGGCGATGTCCAGATCCGACTGGACGTTTGCGTCTGCCAGACTGGACATCAGTGCCGCTCCTTGGCTGCACGCAATGCCCTGGCGATCTGCACTGGGGTGATTGTGTTCCGGACCATGCTACCTACCTCACATCTCATGAAAAACGCCGCAAAAGTGCGGCGAACGAAAGAATGTCCGGTGGTCCGGTTCATATACCCTAAGCGTGTATAAATATTAAATAAACTAACTTTTAGGAATATGCATAGAAGGGGTGATGGTCGGGTTGGTTAACAATGGGTATCGGTTTAAATGATCCTTTGTGGCGAGTGGGCTTTCACCCCGTTCCGCTGCGCAGCGGGCGCGAATCCTGCCACTCGGTAGAGTTGTAGATGCCGGGGTAGCTTCGCTGTCCAACGGGGCAAGCCCCCTCGCCACGGGGGATTGGTGTTTACTCAGTCGCGTGGCTCGGCGGCTTTGAGGCTGGGCCTCAGCGGCACCTTCAGGTAAGGGTTTACACAGCCGATCTTCAACGTACGCGGTGGCGCCCAGCGCGAGTTGTTGCCAACGCGGTCGATGACGCAGTACGTCACGTCGAGGCGCAGATCTTCCCCGGCTTCGACGATGACCGCCGGCGGCACCCAGACCTGAATCGGCAAGCCGACATCCGCAGCCGTGACCGGTATCAGGTCCATGCGCACATCGCCCCAGCGCAAGGTGATTTCATCGTCCTCGGCCATGTTTATGTAAGGCTCGATGGTCAGCGGTACGCCGCGTTTGATCTGGTTCGGATTAACCCCCTGACGGCGGATGGTGTCGGGGATCGTGACGGCTTGCAGTTGCTGGTTTTCATCACTGCACAGTGCCGATGGCTGGCCACCGGGACAATCGAGTTTGACTTGTACCCGGGTGGCTGCCGACAGCGCCTGACCCTGGCCAACCTGCATGACCCGGTAGTGGATGCGGGCAGTGCCGCTGGCAATGAAGCTTTCCGGCACTCGCAGGCTGACTGCGGCGCCGATATCCTCGACGGTCAGAACCTTTGATGCGACATAGCATTTGTTCCAGAACAGTTCGATCAGGTCCCCACAATCCATATCGGGATAGGGCGCCACGTCGACCGAAAGATGGGCAGCAGCGGCCAGATTGATGCCGGCTTTTTGCGCGGGCGCCAGGATTGGCGCTGCCAGTTCGGGGGTGTGCGAAGTGTGAGTCATCGATTTCTCTCCTTGAGCTTGCAACGAAGTCCGTTTCTGAAGAACAAAGGCGTGAATCAACAGGCAACACAGCCGAGAACTTTCATCAAGGTTGAATATGCGTTGATTAAACTAAGTAGCGCCGGTTGGCGACTAGATAAGAGTGTGCGGCAATGAGTGTCAATAGACGTACTTAGTTAATCCGTGAATTACGTATTAATCAGAAGTGTCCTACATTGACGAGGCCGAATGCCTAGGTCTATTAGCGAATAGAGCTACGAATCTCAGTGGTTTTCAGCCGTTTCGATAAGCCGCTATCAGCACCCAGCCTTTGGGTGGCGACAGTTTTACAGCACGGTTTATCTGTTGCAGGAGATATATATGTTCTGGATGGAACATGTTTGATTAGTATTTGCTCAAGCGGGTCGTTCAGGCGGGATAACGTAACTTCCATCCGTGGAAGTTGACGTTTGGTGCATCAAGATTCTCAAGCGTGATTCAGGAACTTGCTGAGAAACTGTTTAGTGCGTTCTTCTTTCGGGTTGGCAAACAACGCTTTGGCTTCACCCTGTTCAACGATCACACCCTTGTCGAAAAACACCACACGGTTGGCCACATCGCGGGCAAACCCCATTTCGTGGGTGACGATGACCATGGTGCGTTTTTCTTCGGCGAGACCACGAATGGTCGCCAGCACTTCACCCACCAGTTCCGGGTCGAGGGCCGAGGTCGGCTCGTCGAACAGGATCACTTCCGGCTCCATCGCCAGCGCCCGGGCAATCGCCACGCGCTGTTGCTGGCCGCCGGACAGACGACGCGGATAAGCGTCCTCCTTGCCCGCCAGACCGACTTTGGCCATGAGCTTCTTGCCCAGGGCAACGGCGGCGTCGCGCGGCATCTTCTTGACCACGATCGGGCCTTCGATGACGTTTTCCAGCGCAGTGCGGTGGGGGAACAGGTTGAAGTTCTGAAACACAAAGCCCACGTGCTGGCGCAGGTTGCGCACCAACGCTTGCTGCTGGTTCAGCGGGCGGCTGGTATCAATCTCGATATCGCCGACCTTGATCCGGCCGCTGGTGGGTTGTTCAAGAAAGTTAAGGCAACGCAGGAACGTCGTTTTCCCCGAACCGCTGGGGCCGATGATCGCGACGACTTCGCCTTCCTTGACCTCGAGGTCGATGCCGTTGAGCACGACCTGACCCTTGAATTGCTTGGTCAGTTTTTCCACGACAATCATCGTCAGGACTCCTGGTCGTGCCGATTGACCCGCTCTTCCAACTTGTTCTGGAAGTGCGAAAGCACTGTGGCCAGAATCCAGTAGATCAGCGCGGCGGCAAGATACATGGTGAAGACTTCGAAAGTCCGGGCGGTAATCAACTGTGCCTGACGGAACAGCTCCGGTACCTGAATGGTGGCGGCCAGTGCCGTGTCCTTGACCAGTGAAATGAAGCTGTTACCCAGCGGCGGCAAGGCCGTGCGCATTGCTTGCGGCAGAATGGCCCGGCGCAGGGTTTGCGCGCGGGTCATGCCGATGCTCGCAGCGGCTTCCCACTGGCCACGTTCGATCGAACCGATCGCGGCACGGAGGATTTCACAGGCGTACGCGGCCATGTTCAGCGAAAAGCCGATCAGTGCCGCCGGCAGCGGATCCAGTTCGAGACCCAATTGCGGTAAGCCGTAATAGATCACGAACAGTTGCACCAGCAATGGCGTGCCGCGAAAGAACGACACGTAGATGCGCGCCAGCCAGCTCACCGATTTGAAACGCGACAGGCGCATCAGTGCCAGGCCGAAGCCCAGCAGCAAACCGAAGAACATTCCGCCGAGGCTGAGGATTACCGTGTAATACGCGCCCTTGAGCAGGAAGGGCGCGGAGTCCAGTGCGAGTTGGAAAGCTTCTTCCATTATTGAGTGACGTCAGCGTTGAAGTACTTCTCGGACAGCTTCTTCAGGGTGCCGTCGGCACGCAGTTCGTCGAGGGCCTTGTTCACGGCGGCCAGCAGTTCAGGCTCGCCTTTGCGCAGGGCAACACCGGCTTCCTGACGGGAGAAAGCTTCACCGGCAGCGACGGTTTTCGGCGCTTTCTTGGCGTATTCCAGTGCGGCCAGACGGTCGATCAGAATGGCGTCGGTGCGGCCGTTGTTGAGGTCGGCGAACTTGGTCGGATCATCATCGTAGGTGCGCACGTCAGCGCCCGGCACGTTGGCGCGGACCCACTGCTCGTAGTTGGTGCCCAGGCCCACACCGACTTTCTTGCCGGACAGGTCATTGGCGGTCTTGATGTTCAGCGCCGCTTCTTTGCTCTTCAGCACCAGCGCCTGAATACCGGAAACGGTGTACGGCTCGGAGAAGTCATACTTCTTTTTGCGCTCGTCGGAGATGGTCACTTGATTGACTACGACGTCCAGACGCTTGGATTCCAGCGCCGCGAGAATACCGTCCCACTTGGTTGGCTGAACCTTGGCTTTGACGCCGAGTTTTTGTGCCAGCGCTTCGGAGAGTTCTACTTCGAAACCGGACAGTTTGCCGTCGGCATCGACGAAGCTGAACGGAGGATAAGTGCCTTCCAGGCCGACGTTGATAACGCCCTTGTCCTTGATCTGTTGCAGCTGCTCACCGGCTACTGCCTGGCCGATCAGACCGGCGCTCAGCGCCAGGCCCAGCGAACCCACCAGCAGATTGCGACGTAGTGCGGAAAAATTCATGACGAGCCCCTGTGTTTTCTTATGGAAGACGCTAAAGGAAAGTTGGCGAATGGGTGATTCGTGCGCCTGCGTTATCGTGCCCTAAAGCAGCTTATGCGTCTTGCGCGAAATTCGCCTGCGGCGAGACTATAAGATGTCTGTTTTAGACTTGAAAATACTTAATATTGAAAATGATATTCTTTATTGGAATATGAGGATCGTTCCCACGCTCTGCGTGGGAATGACTCTAGGGACGCTCCGCGTTCCAGCGCTCAAGGGGACGCGGAGCGTCCACGGCTGCATTCCCACGCAGAGCGTGGGAACGATCTCGCTACAGGAAATCCTTGTAAGCAAACAAAGCCGGCGCCCCACCGGTATGCAGGAAGATGATCGGCCCTTCATCAAAACGCTGACGCCCGATGCCATCGAGCAACCCCGCCATCGCCTTGCCGGTGTAAACCGGGTCCAGCAGTACCGCTTCCTGACTGGCCAGCAATTTCACTGCAGCCAACGTTCCGGCATTCGGTTCGCCATAGCGCGGGCCGAAATATTCATCCCACAACTCGACCTTGAAGCTGGCCGGCAGCTCGACGCCAAGCAGATCCGCCGTACGTTCGGCCAGCCCCTGCACCTTAGGCCGCTGATCTTCTTCACTGCGCGAAACCGTCACGCCGATCACCGGCAATCGCGGCAACACTTCGCTCAGCGCCAAGGCCAGACCGCTGTGCGTCCCGGCGCTGCCGGAGGCCAATACCACTGCAGCGAAATCGAGTCCGGTGTCCTTGATCTGCTCGGCCAGTTCCAGGCCGGCACGCACGTAGCCCAGAGCACCGAGCGCATTCGAGCCGCCGATCGGCACCAGATACGGCTTCTTGCCGTTACTGCGCAGCCGCACGGCGAGGGCGGCCAATTGTTCGTCAGCGTTGTCGAGGTTGTCGACCAGCTCGACCTTGGTGTCGAACAGATCCAGCAGCAGACGGTTGCCGTTGCCGGTGTAGTCGCTGTCGTCGGTGCCCAGGGGATTTTCCAGCAGGGCCACGCAGCCAAGACCGAGTTTGGCGGCGAGTGCGGCGGTCTGGCGAACGTGGTTCGATTGCAGCGCGCCGGCGGTGATCAGCGTGTCGGCGCCTTGCGCGAGGGCATCGGCGCCGAGGTATTCGAGTTTGCGCAACTTGTTGCCGCCCATGGCCAGAGGCGTCAGGTCATCGCGTTTGATGTACACCTCGCGGCCGAGCCAGGTGGACAGGCGTTCGAGTTTTTCCAGCGGCGTGGAGTGACCGAGCAGGTCGAGGCGGTTAAAGCGTTCCAGCTGTTGTTTGATCATGAGTCCGTACTGGCGGAGAAAGATGAAAGGACTATAGGCACGTGCTTTTGCAGGGGCAACCGTCAAGCGCTTATAGCCAAATCGACTGAGCCCAGCACTATCGGTTCTTAATTCGCCTTCGCGACCTTGCCGTAAAGTAGGCGCCGTTGACGCGGCCAGACAGTCCGGCCGCCCGTGAGGAGTCTTTACCGTGAGCGAGCGTTCCAGCCATTGGCAATTGCAGACCATCGTCAGTCAACTGCGCAGCGCGCGGGATCAGTGGCGGGCACAGAACGGCCGGGCCTCCGGCGAGCAGGGCGGTCGCGAGTTGCCCTCGCGGGCGGCGATGGCGGAGATTCTCGAGGCGCTCTGTGGTGCGTTGTTCCCGATGCGCCTGGGCCCGGTGGATCTGCGTGAAGAGAGTGAAGACTTTTACGTCGGCCACACGCTTGATGTCGCACTGAATGCCTTATTGGCACAGACTCGACTGGAGTTGCGTTACGTCGCCCGCCACAGCGCGCAGGCCGATACTGAAGTCGAGGCCCGTGCAATTCAGATCGTGCAGGATTTTGCCTTGGCCTTGCCGAGCCTGCGCACGCTGCTCGACACCGATGTGCTGGCGGCCTATCACGGTGATCCGGCGGCGCGCAGTGTCGATGAAGTGCTGCTGTGCTACCCGGGGATTCTGGCGGTGATTCACCATCGTCTGGCGCACCATTTGTATCGCGCCGGTTTGCCGTTGCTGGCGCGGATCAGTGCGGAAATCGCCCATTCGGCGACGGGCATCGATATTCACCCGGGGGCGCAGATCGGCCGTAGCTTCTTTATCGATCACGGTACCGGTGTGGTGATTGGTGAAACCGCGATCATTGGCGAGCGGGTGCGGATTTATCAGGCGGTGACGTTGGGCGCCAAACGCTTCCCGGCGGACGAAGACGGCCAGTTGCAGAAGGGCCATCCGCGTCATCCGATCGTGGAAGATGATGTGGTGATTTACGCCGGGGCGACGATTCTCGGACGCATCACCATCGGTAAGGGTTCGACCATTGGCGGCAACGTGTGGCTGACGCGCAGCGTGCCGGCGGGGTGCAATCTGACCCAGGCCAACTTGCAGCACGATGACGGCACGCAAAAGTAAGATCCCATGTAGGAGCTGCCGAAGGCTGCGATCTTTTGATCTACAAAAACCACAGCAAAAGATCGCAGCCTTCGGCAGCTCCTACAGGTATGGGCATAAGGCCATGTTGCTGTTGAACGAATTCCTCCAAACCCGCGTCATACACCTCCTTGGGCTACTGTAGGAAAACTACCGTCGAGCCCTGCGATTAGTCCTTACCACCCTATCCATGTTTAACTTGAACGTTCATTCAAGTTAAACCGGTGGTTCGCTGCCCGCTCACAACAGGAGGCTTGCCTTTGCTGAGTCCGATCATTTCAGCCACGATTCAACCCCTCGAGGTGCACGTTTCATGAGTGCATCGTCCACCCCCGCCAGCGGCCTGGTACGCATGAATCCGCCGGTGTTCTATTTCGCCGCGACGGTCATTCTGCTGTTTGGTCTCGTCGTCATTGCCATGCCGGAGCAGGCAGGTGCCTGGCTGCTGGAAGCGCAAAACTGGGCGGCCAACACGGTCGGCTGGTACTACATGCTCGCGATGACCCTGTATCTGGTCTTCGTGGTGGTCACCGCCTTATCCGGCTACGGCAAGATAAAACTCGGTGCCGACCACGACGAGCCCGAATTCAGTTACCTGTCCTGGGCCGGCATGCTGTTTGCCGCCGGGATCAGCATCACGCTGTTTTTCTTCTGCGTCTCTGAGCCGCTGACCCACATGCTCCAGCCGCCGCAAGGCGAGGCCGGCACGGCGGATGCGGCGCGTCAGGCCATGCAGATTCTGTTTCTGCACTGGGGCCTGCATGGCTGGGGCGTGTTCGCCTTTGTCGGCATGGCGCTGGCCTATTTCGCTTACCGCCACAACCTGCCGCTGGCCCTGCGCTCGGCGCTGTATCCGCTGATTGGCAAGCGCATCAACGGCCCGATCGGTTACGCGGTGGACGGCTTCGGCATCATTGCCACGGTGTTCGGTCTGGGTGCCGACATGGGCTTTGGGGTGCTGCACCTCAACTCCGGTCTCGACTACCTGTTCGGCATCGCTCACACCCAGTGGATTCAGGTCGGCCTGATCACGCTGATGATGGGCGCGGCAATCATTGTTGCGGTCTCCGGCGTCGATAAAGGCGTGCGGGTAATGTCCGACATCAACATGCTGCTGGCCTGTGCGCTGTTGCTGTTCGTGTTGTTCGCAGGTCCCACCCAGCATCTGCTCAACACCTTGATCCAGAACCTTGGCGACTACCTCGGCGCCTTGCCGATGAAGAGTTTTGACCTCTACGCCTACGACAAACCGAGCGACTGGCTCGGCGGCTGGACAGTGTTCTACTGGGCCTGGTGGATTGCATGGTCGCCGTTCGTGGGTTTGTTCATCGCACGGATTTCCCGTGGCCGCACCATCCGCGAATTCGTCTTCGGAGTGTTGCTGATTCCGCTCGGTTTCACCCTCGCGTGGATGTCGATCTTCGGCAACAGCGCGCTGGATCAAGTGCTCAACCACGGCATGAGCGCGCTGGGCATGTCGGCCATCGACAATCCGTCGATGAGCATTTACCTGCTGCTGGAAACCTATCCGTGGAGCAAAACCGTCATCGCCGTGACGGTGTTTATCAGCTTCGTGTTCTTCGTCACCTCGGCCGACTCCGGCACGGTGGTGCTCTCGACCCTGTCGGCCAAGGGCGGCAACCCCGATGAAGACGGGCCGAAGTGGCTGCGGGTGTTCTGGGGCGCGATGACCGCGCTGATCACCAGTGCGCTGCTGTTCTCCGGCAGCATCGATGCGCTGAAGTCAGCGGTAGTGCTGACCTCGTTGCCGTTCTCGTTGATCTTGCTGCTGATGATGTGGGGCCTGCACAAGGCGTTCTATCTGGAGTCGCAGAAGCAGATCGCGCAACTGCATTCGCTGGCCCCGGTTTCCGGTTCGCGACGAGGTACGGGTGGCTGGCGACAGCGCTTGAGTCAGGCTGTGCATTTCCCGTCGCGTGACGAGGTGTACCGTTTCATGGACACCACGGTGCGCCCGGCGATTGAAGAAGTGACGGCGGTGTTCGTCGAGAAAGGCCTGAACGTGGTCACCCAGCCGGATCCGGCGAATGACAGCGTCAGCCTCGAAATCGGCCACGGTGATGCGCATCCGTTCATCTACCAGGTGCAGATGCGCGGCTACTTTACGCCGTCGTTCGCCCGTGGCGGGATGGGCTCGAAGCAGCTCAACAATCGCCGCTACTACCGCGCCGAAGTGCATTTGAGCGAGGGCAGTCAGGACTACGATCTGGTCGGCTACACCAAAGAGCAGATCATCAACGACATCCTCGATCAGTACGAACGCCACATGCAGTTCCTGCATCTGGTGCGTTGATTGGCAGTTGGGCGCCGGGTCTGCTCAGGACTCGGCGCTCAACACCATGAACAACACCATCGCCGCCACCGGCACCCCGAACACCGCACTGCCAATGGCTAGTTCCGATCCCACGGACTGGCCGGCATGCACCACCCCCACCGCACCATTGATCACCGTCAACGCTAGCCACAGCGCGGCGAAGCTGTAGGCCATGGTCTGCCGGCTGAAACCAATACGCTCGCCGATATAGAGCATCAGCGCGAGCAGGACCAAGCCGAAGAAAATGATGATGGCGGTGTGCATGGCGAGCTCTGTCTGGTGGATGGGTATTGCCTGAAAGACCGCTATCGCGAGCAGGCTCACTCCTACAGTGGAGCGCTCTGTGGTCAACCCCGTTCCCTGTAGGAGTGAGCCTGCTCGCGATAGGGCCACCTCGGTAGTCTTTAAAGCATAGCCAATCCAGCCCCCGCCATATTCATCAGGTGCTTTCGCGTTCGATGACTTGGCATTGCAGCAGGTTCAGGCGTTGCACCTCGTCGCTTGGTAATACCCCGAGACTTTCCAAAACGCGCGTGGCGGCAAGCACGCCAATCTCCAGCGCCGGTGGTTTGATCGTGCTCAGGCTGGGCAAAAGCATCTCGGCGAAGGGGTAATCACCGAAGCCTAGAACGGCGCAGTCTTCGGGGATTTTAATACCTGCGCGTTGCCCGGCGAGCAAGCCGCCGGCGGCGAGGTTGTCGTTGGCGAAGATGATTGCATCGGGGCGCGGTGAGGCGTTCATCAGGGCATCCATCGCCTGTTTGCCGGCTTCGAACGGTGCGCGACCGGCATCGGGTGCGAACACCCAAGGCTCCCGGCCGGATTCGCGCAGGGTCGCGGCATAGCCGTCACGGCGCTCCAGTGCGCTGAGGTCTCCCGGCGCACTGTTCTGCACGAAGGCAATGCGTCGGTAGCCTTTTCCCAGCAGATATTTCGCCGCCGTCACGCCCACTTCAAAATGCGAAAAACCGATCTGCATCGGCTCGCGATCCGGTTGGTAATCCCACGTCTCGATCACCGGCACATCGGCCTCGGCAATCATCTTTTCCGTGCCCGCGCTGTGAAAATGACTGGTCAATACCAACGCCGCCGGCGACCAGCCAAGAAACGCACGCACGGCGTTTTCTTCTTGTTCAGTACTGAAGTAACTCGACGCCAGCAACAGTTGATAACCGTGACGACTGAGGGTATCGCTGAAGCCTTGAATGGTATTGGCGAAGATCGGCCCGGAGATGTTCGGAATCACCATGCCGACGATTTTTCCCCGTGCCGAGGCCAGCCCGCCGGCCACCAGATTCGGTACGTAACCCAACTCCGCCACCACTGCCGCAATCCGCTCGCGGCGTTCGGGCGAAACCTGTTCGGGCTGATTGAAATACCGCGACACGGTGATCGCTGACACCCCTGCCTCGCGGGCGACCGCATTGAGGGTCACGCGTCCGGCGCCACGGCGCTTGCGGGGCTTTTCTTCGCTCATGGTTCGATCCTTGTTAAAAACCAAATCGCATATAAAACTAATTTTTCAGTATTGGACGGTCTATGTGAGGTTGGCCAATATTAGCGATGTTAGCGCTAACAAAGCGCGTTGTCTGCTACTCGCTCGAGCGAATGCCCAAGACACCGATTCAGGCGCTGTCGTCGCAGAACGGCAGCGGATCAGGGCCAATTTCGAGCGGGCAGAACATGCACAACATTCCTGGGGCGACACATAAACTGGCGCAATCGATTCGCGCTGCTGGCTGGTTATTCACGGGGTTGGCGGCGCTGCCGTTGCCCAATGCATTCGCCGCTGAGAGCAGCGATCAGGAGCCAACGCTGAAGTCGGTAACCGTCACCGCGACCCGTCGCGAAGAGTCGCTGCAAAAAGTGCCGGTGGCGGTCTCGGTGATCGACGGCGAACAGCTTGAGCGCGACAACCGCAACGGCGTGGCGAGCATCGTCCAGCAAGTACCATCGCTGAACTTCCGCACTGGCGCTTCGAACAAGGACACCTCGTTGTTCGTGCGCGGCGTCGGCACCATTTCCACCTCGCCGGGCGTCGAGCCGACCGTGGCAACTGTGATCGACGGCGTGGTGTATGCGCGTCCGGGTCAGGCCACCATGGATCTGCTCGATCTGGAACGCGTCGAAGTGTTGCGCGGCCCGCAAGGCACCCTGTTCGGCAAGAACGCCTCGGCCGGTGTGCTCAACATCACCAGCAAGGCACCCACCGCCGAAACCCACGGTTACATCGATCAGTCGTACTACAGCGGCAACGAAAGCCGCACGCGTTTCGGCCTCGGCGGCAGCCTGATTCCGGACACATTGAAAGGCTCGATCAGCACGCTGTTCGGCAGCTACGACGGCAACGTCGACAACCAACACAACGGTCAGGAGGTCAACGGTTACAACCATCGCGGCGTGCGCGGCAAACTCGAATTCACCCCGAATGACGACGTCACCTTCACCCTGATCGCCGACTACATGCAGTCCCACGACGACGGCCCCAATGGCGTGGTCAGCAAGTCGCTGACCCCGGCCTTCGCCAATGCGCTGAGCCCGGCTTACGCCTCCAGCCACAACCGCGACATCAACACCGACACCCGCTCCCATGTCGAAGACACCAACAAAGGCTTGTCCGGCCAGCTCGACTGGCAATTGGGCGATTACACCCTGACGTCGATTACCGCGTGGCGTGGCTGGGACAACACCCAGTATCAGGACGGCGACCGTCTCGGCACGGTGACCGCAGCGTTCCCGGGCACGGCGGACAAGGGCGATCTGGCCTTCGATCAATACTCGCAAGAGCTGCGTCTGGCCTCGCCGAAGGGCGAATTTCTCGAATACGTCGGCGGCCTGTTCTACATGCACGGCAAGGACGAAGAGACCTATCAGCGCACGCTGACAACGACCACGCGCACCGATCGCGGCATCGCTGATTACAGCACCACCAGCGACAGTTATGCCGTGTTTGGCGAGAGCACGCTGAACTTCACGTCCGACTTTCGCGGCATCGCCGGCCTGCGCTACACCCACGATGATCTCGAATACGATCACCGCCGCGTTTCGACTTCGGCGACTACGGTCAGCGGCATTCAACCGGCCACCAGCAGCTCAGGCTCGGTCGACGAAGACGGCTGGTCCGGTCGTCTCGGTGTGCAGTACGACTTGAGCGATGCCGTCACCACTTACCTGACCTACTCGCGCGGCTACAAAGGCCCGGCCTACAACGTGTTCTTCAACATGCAGCCGCGCGACACCGAAGCGCTTAAGCCCGAGACGTCCAACACTTGGGAGGCGGGGATCAAAGCCACGTCGTGGAACAATCGCCTGACCACCAACCTCGCGGTGTTCCACAGCGAGTACGACAACTACCAGGCGAATTTCTTCGACACCGTCGCCGGCCAGGTTGTGACGCGTCTGATCAACGCCGGCAGCGTCAGCACCGAAGGCGTCGAGCTCGATTACGCCTTGCAGGCGACCCAGCAATTGAAACTGTCCGGCGCACTGGCTTACACCCGCGCCCGCATCGACGAATTCGCCTGCCCGGCGGGCGCGGCGGCGTCGTGCAACGTCAACGGCAAACCGCTGCCGTTCAGCCCGGACTGGAAAAGCTACGTGCGCGCTGACTACACCATCCCGCTGGATAACGGACTGGATATCGAACTCGGCACCGACTACAGCTGGCAGAGCGAAGTGCAGTACGACATCAGCCAGAACGTCGACACCAAACAGGGTGCTTACGGCATCTGGAACGCCAGCATCGCACTGGCCGATTACACCAACGGCTGGCGGGTCGCGCTGCTGGGCAAAAACCTGGCCGACAAATCCTATTCGCCGGTCCTCGCCAGCGGTGGCAACTACATCTACCGCGCCGTGCCACGGGATGACGAGCGCTACTTCGGCGTGCAACTGCGCAAGGATTTCTGAGATGAGCAGACAGTTGAAACTCGGCGCGTTCCTCATGGCCACCGGGCACCACGTGGCAGCGTGGCGACATCCGGATGTGCCGGCGAATGCGGGTCTGGATTTCGCCCATTACAAGCGGTTGGCGCAGATCGCCGAGGCAGCGAAGTTCGATGCGCTGTTTGTTGCCGACAGCGTCGCCGCGCCGACCCAGGACATCGCCAGCCGCATGGCGCGCTCGGATCACTTTGAACCGCTGACCTTGCTCTCGGCCCTCAGTGCCGTGACCGAGCACATCGGCCTGATCGCCACGGCGACCACCAGTTACAACGAGCCGTATCACGTGGCGCGCAAATTCGCTTCGCTCGATCACCTTTCCGGTGGGCGTGCGGGTTGGAATCTGGTGACTTCGGACAATGCTGCCGAGGCGCTTAATTTCGGGCGTGACGAACATATCGGCCATGCCGAACGCTACAGCCGAGCCCGCGAGTTTCATCAGGTGGTGACCGGGCTTTGGGACAGTTGGGAGGATGATGCCTTTATTCGCGACAAGGCCAGTGGGGCGTATTACGACCCTGCGAAGTTGCACGTACTGAATCACGTCGGCGAGCACTTTCGGGTCAAAGGCCCGCTGAACGTTGCGCGCTCGCCGCAGGGGCAACCGGTGATTGTCCAGGCCGGCTCTTCGGAAACCGGACGCGAATTAGCGGCGCAGACGGCTGAAGTGGTGTTCACCGCTCAGACCTCCTTAGCCAATGCACAGGCGTTTTACGCCGACCTCAAAGGACGTTTGCCCAAGTACGGTCGCAGCGCCGATTCGCTGAAAATCATGCCCGGGGTTTTTGTCGTGGTCGGCGGCACCGAAGCCGAGGCGCAGGAAAAATATGAAACGTTTCAGCAATTAGTCGAACCCGAGGTTGGCGTCGCCTTGCTTGGGCGTATGCTGGGCAACTTCGATTTATCGAAGTATCCGCTGGACGGCCCGTTGCCCGAATTGCCGCTGACGGAAAGCGGCCAGCAGAGCCGGCAGAAATTGCTGGCGGAATTGGCGGGGCGGGACAGCCTGAGCCTTGCTGAACTCGGTCGCAAGATTGCTGGCGGGCGAGGGCATTACAGCCTGGTCGGTACGCCTGAGCAGATTGCTGATCGTTTGCAGGAATGGTTCGAACAGGGCGCGGCGGACGGCTTCAACGTGCTGGTGCCGCACTTGCCGGGTGGGCTCGAAGACTTCGCCAACGGCGTGGTGCCGGAACTGCAACGGCGTGGGTTGTTCAGAACGGAATACGAGGGCCGCACGTTGCGCCAGAACCTTGGCCTCGCCCGACCCGGCAATAGATTTGTGTAACACCCTTCGCGAGCAAGCTCGCTCCCACAGGAGACTGCATTCCAATGTGGGAGCGAGCTTGCTCGCGATGAAGTCGACACCCATTTCAAGACAGACAAGAGAGGATTCGATGACTTACACCGCTGCCGAAAATCGCTATGACTCCATCCCTTACCGCCGCGTCGGGCGCAGCGGTCTGGTGTTGCCGGCGCTTTCGCTCGGCCTGTGGCACAACTTCGGTGACAGCACGCCGATCGACACCCAACGCGCCTTGCTGCGCACCGCGTTTGATCTGGGCATCAACCACTTCGACCTGGCCAACAACTACGGCCCGCCGTACGGCAGCGCCGAGACCAATTTCGGTCGTCTGCTGCGCGAAGACTTCCAGCAATACCGCGACGAACTGATCATCTCCAGCAAGGCCGGTTGGGACATGTGGCCCGGCCCTTACGGTCAGGGCGGCGGTTCGCGCAAATACGTGCTGGCCAGCCTCGACCAGAGCCTGCAACGCCTGGGGCTCGACTATGTGGATATCTTCTATTCGCACCGCTTCGACCCGGACACCCCGCTGGAAGAAACCGCCAGCGCACTCGCCACTGCCGTACAACAGGGCAAGGCGTTGTACATCGGTATCTCGTCTTATTCCGGGGTGAAAACCCGCGAGATCGCTGCGCTGCTCAAAGAGTGGAAAGTGCCGCTGCTGATTCATCAGCCGGCGTACAACCTGCTTAATCGTTGGGTGGAAAAAGACCTGCTCGACACCACCGATGAACTCGGTACTGGCGTGATCGCTTTCACGCCGCTGGCGCAAGGTCTGCTCACCGACAAATACCTTAACGGCGTACCGGCAGATGCGCGGGTCAATCGTCCGGGCGGTGGTTCGTTGCAGGCTTCGCACTTGTCCGAGGCCAACATTGCTCACGTGCGGGCGTTGAATGAAATCGCCAAGCGTCGTGGTCAGAGCCTGGCGCAGCTGGCGCTGGCGTGGACGCTGCGCGATCCGCGAGTGACATCGGCGCTGATTGGTGCGAGCCGGCCGGAGCAGATTATCGAGAACGTAGGGGCGTTGGAGAATTTGAGCTTCAGTGCTGAGGAGCTGGCGGAGATTGACCGGTTTGCGCAGGAAGGCGGGATCAATCTTTGGGAGAAGCCTTCGACGGCAGAATAAGCGACCCTCACCCCAGCCCTCCCGAAACGTCGGACCGCCCAGAGGGAGAGGGAGCCGACCGAGTTGTCTTGCGTCATACATCGACCTGAAATACCGAGTCGATTATGGATTCAGCAAAGCAATATCAGGTCGGCGTACCTCTAAAGCATCCCCCCATTCAGTCCCCTCTCCCTCCGGGAGAGGGTTAGGGTGAGGGGCTTTTGCTGTTCAGGGCTCAGCGAAAAAACGGCACATCTCCCAACACCGTCGCCCGCTGCATCACCCGTCGCGCCGGCCGATAGTCATCCACCGCGTAATGCTGCGTCACGCGGTTATCCCAGAACGCAATATCGTCCTGCTGCCAGCGCCAGCGAATGGTGAACTCCGGCCGTGTTGCATGGGCGAACAGAAACTTCAGAATCGCCTCGCTCTCGGTTTCCGACAGCTCATTGATCTTCGAGGTGAAGCCTTCGTTGACGAACAACGAGCGCCGGCCACTGACCGGGTGTGTACGAATCACCGGGTGCGACAGCGGTGGATTCTTGCGTCGGGCCTCTTCCCACTGCGCCAACGCTTCAGGCGTATTGCCGTAGCGCTCCAGCGGAAACGAGCGAGTGAAATCGTGAGTCGCGGTCAGCCCTTCGAGCAAGCCTTTGAGCGGCGCCGATAGCGCTTCGTACGCGGCAATGCCGCTGGCCCACAGGGTGTCGCCACCGAACTCCGGCAGCAACTTGGCGCTGAGCACCGCGCCCATCGCCGGGGTCGGCAGGAAGGTCACGTCGGTGTGCCAGATCGCGTTGTCGCGCACGTCGGTGACGGCGGTGTCGAGGATCAGCACTTCCGGTTGCTCCGGTACGTTCGGGTAGATCGGGTGAATGTGCAGGTCACCGAAATAGGCGGCGAAACGCGCCTGTTGCGGCGGTTCGATTGGCTGGTTACGGAAGAACAAAACCTGGTATTTGAGCAGTGCCTGCTCGATCGCGTCGCGGTGTTCCAGACTCAGCGGCTGGCTGATGTCGACGCCGCTGATCTGTGCGCCGAGGGCCGAGCTTAATGGGGTGATGTTCAGGCTGCTCATGGTCTTTCTCTTCGAATTCGGAGTGTCATGCTTTTGTGGGAGCGAGCCTGCTCGCGAATGCGGAGTGTCAGGCGACAGTGCAGTGACTGATCTGACGCTTTCGCGAGCAGGCTCGCTCCCACAGGGGAATTTTCACAAGACGATTTAGTGGGCCTGGCCGTGCCATGGCACCAGTTTGCGCTGCAGGGCGCGCAGGCCCATTTCCATGGCGAAGGCGATCAGAGCGATGACCAGAATCCCCAGCACCACCACGTCGGTGACCAGGAACTGCGCGGCCGACTGCACCATGAAGCCCAAGCCACTGGTGGCCGCGATCAGCTCCGCCGCGACCAATGTCGACCAACCCACCCCCAGACCAATGCGCACGCCAGTGAGAATGTCCGGCAGAGCGCTCGGCAAAATCACATGGCGAATCAGTTGTACGCGAGTCGCGCCCAACGACTGCGCCGCGCGCAATTTCGCTGGATCAACCGTACGCACGCCGGTGGCGGTAGCAATGGCAATCGGCGCGAAAATCGCCAGATAAATCAGCAGCACTTTCGACAACTCGCCGATGCCGCACCAGATCACGATCAGCGGCAAATAGGCCAGCGGTGGGATAGGGCGGTAGAACTCGATCAGCGGATCGAGCACGCCACGGGCAATGCGGTTGGCGCCGATGGCAATGCCCACCGGCACTGCGGTCAGGATCGCAAAACCGAGGCCCAGACCGATGCGACTCAGGCTTGCGCCGAGGTGCTGCCACAACGTCGAATCCATGTAGCCCGTGGTTGCCAGCAACCAGCCCTTCTGCAGCACGGCGGACGGTGGCGGCAGGAACAGCGGCTCGATCAAACCGGTGGCGGTCACCGCCCACCAGATCGCCAACAATGCGAACAGCGTCAGCAGGCTGATCCAGCGTGTGCTGAGGCTGCGGCGAACGGGTATCGCCGCCGGTGCGCTGGCGGGTTTTACCGCTGCCGAGGAAACGTCGTAACTGCTCATGCGCGCTCCTGCCGTTGCGAGAACACTTTGCTCAGCACGTGTTCGCGGGTTTCGATGAAACGCGGATCGGATTTGATCGCACGGGCGGACTCGCCAGCGGCGTAACGCTGACCGAAATCCAGATGCAGGCGCTCAACGATCTGCCCCGGATTCGGCGCGAGCAGAATCAGGTCAGTGGCGAGGAACACCGCTTCTTCAATGTCATGGGTAATCAGGAAAACCGGCTTGGCGGTACGTTGCCAGACTTGCAGCAACAACTCCTGCATCTGTTCGCGGGTGAACGCGTCGAGGGCGCCGAAAGGTTCATCCATCAGCAATACACGCGGGTCAGCGGCGAGGGCGCGGGCGAGACCGACACGTTGTTTCTGGCCACCGGACAGTTGCCAGATACGGCGACTTTCGAAACCGGATAGATCAACCAGTGCGAGCATTTCGCGGGCGATCTTTTCGCGTTTGTCCTTAGAGACACCGGCCAGCTCCAGACCGAATGCAACGTTGGCCAAAACGTCCTGCCAAGGCAGCAACGCGTCGTCCTGGAACACCACGCCACGTTCGGCGCTCGGGCCTTTGACCGGTACGCCGTCGAGGGTGATGCGCCCGGCGCTCGGTTCGACGAAACCGGCAATCAGGTTCAACAGCGAAGTCTTGCCACTGCCGGACGGGCCGAGGGCGACCAGCAATTGCTGAGGCCCGAGGGTCAGAGAAATATCCGCCAGCACCGGTGTCGGGCTGCCCGGGTACTGTGCGCTGATGCGCTCCAGCTGTAGCAAGGCCATCGCGGTTAACTCCCGATCAGTTGGTGATGTATTTGGCGCTGACGTACGGCGCGTAGTCCGGTAGAACGGCTTCGACCTTGCCCTGCTCCTTGAGGAACGCGGCGGTGTCGGTGATGGCTTTGGTGGTCGGCGCGCCGAGGGTGACAACCTGGTCAGCCGCCAGCGGGTAGACGTTGCCCTGCAGCAGCAATGGGATGTCGCTGGCCTTGGCACCGGAGAGTTTCACCAGTTTGTCGACGTTGGATTGATCGGCAAGCCAGGTTTTCGGGTCTTTGCGGTAGTCGGCGTAGGCGTCGAGGGTGACCTTGGCGAACGCGGTGACGATTTCCGGGTGCTTCTCGGCGAAGTCCTTGCGCACGATCCACGCATCAAAAGTCGGCGCGCCAAACTTGGCCAGCTCGCCGGAAGTGATCAGCACTTTGCCGTTTTCCTTGGCCACGCCCAACGCCGGATCCCACACGTAGGTGGCGTCGATGTCACCGCGTTTCCACGCGGCGATGATCGCTGGCGGCGCGAGGTTGAGCACGGTGACTTTCGATGGGTCGATGTTCCAGTGCTTGAGCGCGGCCAACAGGCTGTAGTGACCGGTGGACACGAACGGCACGGCGATTTTCTTGCCGATCAGATCCTGCGGGGTCTTGATGCCTGAGCCGTCGCGCGCAACCAGTGCTTCGGCGGCGCCGATCTGGGTGGCGATGAGGAAGGTTTCGACCGGGACTTTGCGGGTGATTGCGGCGGTCAGCGGGCTGGAACCGAGGTAGCCGATCTGCACGTCACCGGAAGCAATGGCGGCAATGATGTCGGCGCCATTGTCGAACTTGCGCCAGGCGATATCGGCCTTGGTGGCTTTTTCGTAAGCGCCGTCGGCCTGGGCGACTTTCGCCGGGTCAACGGTGGTTTGGTAGGCGACAGTGAGGTCGGCGGCCTGAGCCAGAAAACTTGCAGCAGCCAGAGAGGCCACGGCGAGCAGGCGAAGCGGGAAATTCAGTTTCATTGAAGAGCTCCATATCAGGCGACCGAGCGTCGGCGTGAAAGGAGACTAAATGATCTAAGAATCAGTAAATAAATAACTTTTTAGAATGAGCTTATGAGCGGAAAAATCTAAGAAGGGGCTCAGATCGTTCCCACGCTCTGCGTGGGAATGCAGCCGGTGACGCTCCGCGTCACCTGGACGCGGAGCGTCCCTTGAGGCGTTACCACGCGGAGCGTGGGAACGATCAAGTGTAGGAGCCGCCGAAGGCTGCGATCTTTTTTATCGACAGCGCTTAGTTACTGATTGCCAGAATGCTCGCCTGATACGACCCGACAAACACATCAAAATCCCCCACCTCGTTCTGCTCCAGCTCAGCCTGCGCTGCCAAAGAGGTACGCGCCAACTCCTCAAACTTCGCCTGCTCATCCGCCGCCAAAGGCTCGCTACGGAAAAACTCGGCATGCGCCTGGCTCTGACGCAGGGAGAACTGCGCAAAGCTTTCCTTGTGCTCGGCCATCGCCGCCAAAACTTGCGCAGACGGCGTCAGGGACGGGTCGCTGACCTTGGCCAGTTGCGCATCCAGCGCCTTGCTGTGGGCATCGCCGCCATGGCTCTGATCGAGCAGCGCTGCCAGTGGCGCGATTTGCTCCAGCAACTCGGCAGCCCAGGTCTTCATCTCCACCGATTCACCGTCACGCTGCAATTGCAGGCCCGGACGACGACCTTCCTTGACCACGCTGAGGAAGTTCGACGTCGCATTGCCGCACGAGGTGTTGGTCAGCAACGGGCTGTCGTTCAAGGCGCAATACAGCAGGAACGCGTCGAGGAAGCGCGACTCGGTCAGGTCAATGCCCATCGGCAGGAACGGGTTGATGTCCAGGCAACGCACTTCAACGTACTGAATGCCACGCGCCACCAGCGCCTGAATCGGCCGTTCGCCGGTGTAGGTCACGCGTTTCGGGCGGATGTTGGAGTAGTACTCGTTTTCGATCTGCAGGATGTTGGTGTTGAGCTGCACCCACTCACCATCCTTGTGCGTGCCGACTTCAACGTACGGCGCGTACGGCGTGGCCACGGCTTTGCGCAGGCTGTCGGTGTAGCTCGCCAGATCGTTGTAGCACGGCGTCAGACCGGCCTGGGCGTTGCTCTGGTAACCGAGGTCGCTCATGCGCAGGCTGGTGGCGTACGGCAGATACAAGGTGTCCGGGTCGAGCTGTTCCAGCTGATGCGAACGACCACGCAGGAATCCGGCGTCGAGCGCTGGCGAGGCACCGAACAGGTACATCAGCAGCCAGCTGTAGCGACGGAAATTGCGGATCAGCGCGATGTAGGAAAACGACTGAAAATCGCGATCAGTGCCGACAAAGCCTTCGGTTTCGCGCAGCAACGGCCAGAGCTGTTCCGGCAGGGAGAAGTTGTAGTGAATTCCGGCAATGCACTGCATGGTTTTGCCGTAACGCAGGGCCAGGCCCTTGCGATAGACGTACTTGAGCTGACCGATGTTGGAGGTGCCGTAATAGGCGATCGGGATGTCTTCCTCGGCCGGCAACGGGCACGGCATCGATGGACTCCACAGGTACTCGTTGCCGAGTTTGCTGTAGGCAAAACGATGAATCTTGTCCAGGCTCGCCAGCGTATCGGCCGGATCCGGCAGGGCGGGCGTGATGAATTCCAGCAGCGACTCGGAGTAGTCGGTGGTGATTTGTTCGTTGGTCAGCGCGGAACCCAAGGCTTCGGGGTGCGGCGTTTGCGCCAGGCGACCTTCACTGGTCACGCGCAGGCATTCACGTTCGATACCGTGCAGGCACTGCTCGAGCAGAGAGAGGTTAGCGCGCTCGCCGAGCAGAGCCAGGCGGCGGTTGAGAAGTTCGCTCAATTTGGATTCCTTCACGCGTCAGTCGCCCCAATATGGGGGTGGGCAGGACGGTCTACAAGGGTGAAGTTGAAACTGGCGTTTTCGCCTGGTTTTTCTAGCCGGTCATCCACACACATACCCTGTAGGAGCTGCCGAAGGCTGCGATCTTTTGATTTTGTTTTTCAATAGCAAGATCAAAAGATCGCAGCCTTCGGCAGCTCCTACAGGATTCATTGCGCCGAAATTAACTCAAAATGATGGCCGGTAGCTACAGGACAGCGAACGTGCCTTGTGCTTTTGCGACCAGTTTGTCGCCCTGCATCACGTCGGCTTCAACCACCAACGTGCGCCGGCCCGGGTGGATGACCCGCGCCGTGCACATGACCTCGCCGTCGGAAACGGCGCGGATATAGTTGATCTTGCACTCGATGGTCGCGCTCTGCTGATCGAAACCGTGGGTGCTGGAACAGGCCAGCCCCATGGCGATGTCGACCAGACTGAACAGCGCGCCACCGTGCAATTTGCCGCCGCGGTTGCGCAGTTCCGGTTCCAGCACCAGGGCGACTTGCGCCACCCCGGTTTCCAGGCTGTGCAGGCGGCAGCCCAACAGCTTGAAAAACGCGCTCTCGACGAGCCCGGCCGGAATCTCCATCAGCGTTTCTTCAATTGCTTGGCGTTGGCGAACAGCGAGGCCATCGCATTGTTCACCGGCGCGGCGGTCGCGGTTTCCTTGCGTGGCGCGTTGTTCGAAGGCTGGCGTTGGGCCGAGCCCGGACGCGAGCCACGGGCACCGTCGATTTTCTCGCCCGGGGTGTCGCCCATGCGCATCGACAGGCCAACGCGTTTGCGCGGAATATCGACTTCCATGACCTTCACTTTCACCACGTCGCCGGCCTTCACCGCTTCACGTGGATCCTTGATGAATTTCTCCGAGAGCGCCGAGATGTGCACCAGACCGTCCTGATGCACACCGATGTCGACGAAGGCACCGAACGCAGTCACGTTGGTGACGACGCCTTCAAGGATCATCCCCAGTTGCAAGTCTTTCAGATCTTCGACGCCTTCCTGGAACTCTGCAGTCTTGAACTCCGGACGCGGGTCGCGGCCCGGTTTTTCCAGTTCCTGGATGATGTCGGTCACGGTCGGCAGACCGAAGGTCTCGTCGGTGAATTTCTTCGGATCCAGACGCTTGAGGAACCCGGCATCGCCGATCAGCGAACGGATGTCGCGATCGGTTTCAGCGGCAATGCGCTGCACCAGCGGATAGGCTTCCGGGTGAACGGCCGACGAATCCAGCGGGTTGTCGCCGTTCATCACGCGCAAGAAACCGGCAGCCTGTTCGAAGGTTTTTTCGCCCAGACGTGCGACTTTCTTCAGTGCTGCACGGGTTTTGAACGCGCCATGCTCGTCGCGGTGCGCGACGATGTTTTGCGCCAGCGTCGCGTTGAGGCCGGAGATTCGTGCCAGCAGCGCTACCGAAGCAGTGTTCACGTCCACGCCGACGGCGTTCACGCAATCCTCTACGACTGCGTCCAGACCGCGCGCCAGTTTCAGCTGCGAGACGTCGTGCTGGTACTGGCCGACACCGATGGATTTCGGATCGATTTTCACCAACTCGGCGAGTGGATCCTGCAGACGGCGGGCGATGGAAACGGCGCCACGGATCGACACGTCGAGATCCGGGAATTCCTTGGCCGCCAGTTCCGACGCCGAGTACACCGATGCACCGGCTTCAGAGACCATGACTTTGGTCATCTTCATCGCTGGATATTTTTTGATCAGTTCGATTGCCAGTTTGTCGGTCTCGCGGCTGGCGGTGCCGTTGCCGATGGCGATCAGGTCAACCGAGTGCTTGGCGCACAGGGCGGCCAGAATGGCGATGGTCTGATCCCACTTGTTGTGCGGCACGTGCGGGTAAACCGTGGCGTGATCGAGCAGTTTGCCGGTCGAGTCGACCACAGCAACCTTGCAGCCAGTACGCAGGCCCGGGTCGAGACCCAGGGTTGCGCGCGGGCCAGCCGGGGCGGCCAGCAGCAAGTCGTGCAGGTTGTGGGCGAACACGTTGATCGCTTCGGTTTCGGCGCCGTCGCGCAGTTCGCCGAGCAGGTCGGTTTCCAGGTGCGTGTAGAGCTTGACCTTCCACGTCCAGCGCACCACTTCGCCGAGCCATTTGTCGGCCGGGCGGTTCTGGTTCTGGATGTTGAATTGCTGGCCGATCATGCCTTCGCATGGGTGCATGGTGCCCGGCAGCTCGTCGCCGACTTTCAGCGCGGAGCTGAGAATGCCTTCGTTGCGGCCACGGAAAATGGCAAGCGCGCGGTGCGACGGCATGCTTTTCAGCGGTTCGTCGTGTTCGAAGTAGTCGCGGAACTTGGCGCCTTCTTCTTCCTTGCCAGCGATGACGCGAGCACTGAGGGTCGCTTCCTGCTTCAGGTAGTTGCGCAGTTTTTCCAGCAGGCTGGCGTCTTCGGCGAAACGTTCCATGAGGATGTATTTCGCGCCTTCCAGCGCAGCTTTCACATCGGCCACGCCTTTTTCGGCGTCAACGAAGCGTGCGGCTTCGGTTTCCGGGGCCAGGTTCGGGTCGTTGAACAGGCCGTCGGCCAAGTCGCCGAGGCCGGCTTCCAGGGCGATCTGGCCCTTGGTGCGGCGCTTCTGCTTGTACGGCAGGTACAAGTCTTCGAGGCGGGTCTTGGTGTCGGCAAGTTTGATGTCGCGCTCGAGGGCAGGGGTGAGTTTGCCTTGCTCTTCGATGCTGGCGAGGATGCTGATGCGCCGTTCGTCGAGTTCTCGCAGGTAGCGCAGACGTTCTTCCAGATGACGCAACTGGGTGTCATCGAGGCTGCCGGTGACTTCTTTCCGGTAACGGGCGATGAAGGGAACGGTAGAGCCTTCATCGAGTAGCGCGACGGCCGCTTCGACCTGTTGTGGGCGTACACCGAGTTCCTCGGCAATGCGGCTGTTGATGCTGTCCATAAAACCACCTGACATATTGTGAAAGCAGGCTCTCAGGCACGCAAATAAAGGCCCGGAGTCTGGTTGGGCGGCTAGAAAATTGCCGCTGCCTGGGTCAAAAGGCAGCCCATTGACCCGTGAAATCGAACAATTACTGCAAAATTCCGGGAAAAAGTGCCGGCCATTTACGGTAACGATTCAGACGTTGCCTGGCACAAAACGCCGCGCATTATAACCAGCGTTCTGTCATTCGGGGGCGTTGCAGTCTGTAGGCATAAACCCCGGTTTTCTGGCAGTGAAGGAAAAATCTGCTAACAATGCACACGGTGCGTATAACGGCAGCTACGCCATAATGCGCGCCGAGCTAAAAGGAGCATCCAATGAGCAGCACTGCACAAACTGCTGAAGGCGAAAAAATTCTCATCGTTGACGACGATCCGGGCCTTAGCAGCCTGCTGGAACGTTTTTTCGTCAGCAAGGGCTACCGTGCCCGTACCGTACCGAACACCGAACAGATGGATCGTCTGCTGTCGCGTGAAGTTTTCAATCTGGTCGTCCTCGACCTGATGCTGCCCGGCGAAGACGGTCTGACCGCTTGCCGCCGCTTGCGTGGCGCGAACAATCAGATCCCGATCATCATGCTCACCGCCAAAGGCGATGAGTTGAGCCGTATCAAGGGCCTGGAACTGGGCGCCGACGACTATCTGGCCAAGCCGTTCAACCCGGACGAGCTGATGGCCCGGGTCAAAGCCGTCCTGCGTCGTCAGGCTGCACCGGTGCCGGGCGCGCCGGGCAGCGAAGACGAAAACGTCACCTTTGGTGATTACGTGTTGTCGCTGGCCACTCGCGAACTGAAACGCGGCGACGAAGTGCACATGCTCACCACCGGTGAGTTTGCGGTACTCAAGGCCCTGGTGATGAACGCGCGTCAGCCGCTGACCCGCGACAAACTGATGAACCTGGCCCGTGGCCGCGAGTGGGATGCCCTCGAGCGTTCCATCGATGTGCAGATTTCCCGTCTGCGCCGCATGATCGAGCCGGATCCGTCAAAACCGCGCTATATCCAGACCGTCTGGGGCGTGGGCTACGTGTTCGTACCCGATGGTGCCGCCACCAAGTGATCGGTGATTTGTAGGAGCGGGTCTGCAGGTTTTGGTCGAATGGCCATGCCCGCAGACTCGCAATCCGCAATATGCGAGCATTGCTCGCTCCTGCAAGTGTGTAGCGGTTAAAGATGAAAACCCCCGTCTGGTTCCCCCAAAGCTTTTTCTCTCGCACCCTCTGGCTGGTGCTCATCGTCGTGCTGTTTTCCAAGGCGCTGACCCTGGTTTATCTGTTGATGAACGAAGACGTGCTGGTGGACCGCCAATACAGCCACGGCGTCGCCCTGACGCTGCGTGCCTATTGGGCGGCCGACGAAGAAAACCGCGCGAAGATCGCCGATGCTGCGACCCTGATCCGGGTGGTCGGTGCCGGTGTGCCGGAAGGCGAACAGCATTGGCCGTACAGCGAAATCTACCAGCGCCAGATGCAGGCGGAGCTTGGCGCCGACACCGAAGTGCGTTTGCGCATGCACTCACCGCCGGCGTTGTGGGTTCGTGCGCCGAGCCTGGGTGATGGCTGGCTGAAAGTGCCGCTGTATCCGCATCCGTTGCGTGGCCAGAAAATCTGGAACGTACTGGGCTGGTTCCTCGCCATCGGCTTGCTGTCGACGGCGTCGGCGTGGATTTTCGTCAGTCAGCTAAACCAGCCATTGAAGCGTCTGGTCTATGCCGCGCGGCAACTCGGCCAGGGCCGCAGTGTGCGTCTGCCGATCAGCGATACGCCGAGCGAGATGACCGAGGTTTACCGTGCCTTCAACCAGATGGCCGAAGACGTCGAGCAGGCCGGACGCGAGCGTGAGTTGATGCTGGCCGGCGTGTCCCATGACTTGCGCACACCGTTGACGCGCTTGCGATTATCGCTGGAGCTTATGGGCGACCACACCGATCTGACTGACGACATGGTGCGTGACATCGAGGACATGGACGCGATTCTCGACCAGTTCCTTGCGTTCATTCGTGATGGTCGTGACGAGTCGGTGGAAGAGGTCGATCTCAGCGATCTGGTGCGTGAAGTCGCCGCGCCGTACAACCAGAACGAAGAGAAAGTGCGCTTGCGCCTTGAGCCGATCCAGCCGTTTCCGCTGCGTCGGGTATCGATGAAACGCCTGCTCAATAACCTGATTGGCAACGCCTTGAACCATGCCGGCGGTAACGTTGAAGTCGCGGCGTATGTGTCCGGTGACGTCAGCGCGCCGTATGTGGTGTTGAGCGTGATGGACCGGGGGGCGGGGATTGATCCTTCGGAGCTTGAGGCGATTTTCAACCCGTTTACACGAGGCGATCGTGCACGGGGCGGGAAGGGTACTGGCTTGGGTTTGGCGATCGTGAAGCGGATTGCTTCGATGCACGGCGGCAATGTTGAATTGCGTAACCGGTCCGGGGGAGGGCTGGAGGCGCGGGTGAGATTGCCGCTGGGGTTGATGTTACCAAGAGACGCCGTCTAACCCCCTAAAGCCCCTCATCGGAACGCCGCCCGCCCAGCCCTCTCCCGGAGGGAGAGGGAGCTGACCGAGGTGTCTGGGGTCATACGTCGACCTGAAAGACTGGGGCGATTGTGGATTCGGCACAGCAGGATCAGGTCGGCGTATCTCTTCTGCATCCCCCAATCAGTCCCCTCTCCCTTTGGGAGAGGGTTAGGGTGAGGGGTTTCTTGCTCTTCGCTCTAGCCCTTGCCTTTGGTGCGGGTCATATTCGGCCCGCCATTCTTCTCAAGATGCTCAATGATGATCCCCGCCACGTTCTTCCCTGTGGTGGTCTCGATCCCTTCCAGCCCCGGCGACGAGTTCACTTCCATCACCAACGGCCCGTGATTGGAGCGCAGGATATCCACACCCGCCACCGCCAAGCCCATGACTTTGGCGGCGCGCAATGCGGTCATGCGTTCTTCCGGGGTGATCTTGATCAGGCTGGCGCTGCCGCCGCGATGCAGATTTGATCGGAACTCGCCCGGTTTGGCCTGACGTTTCATGGCGGCGATGACTTTGTCGCCGACCACGAAGCAGCGAATATCCGCGCCGCCCGCTTCCTTGATGTATTCCTGAACCATGATGTTCTGCTTCAGGCCCATGAACGCCTCGATCACCGATTCGGCTGCCGTCGCGGTTTCGCACAACACCACACCGATGCCTTGGGTGCCTTCCAGCACTTTGATCACCAGCGGTGCGCCGTTGACCATGTCGATCAGGTCGGGAATGTCGTCGGGCGAGTGGGCAAACCCGGTCACCGGCAGACCAATGCCTCGACGCGACAGCAGTTGCAGCGAGCGCAATTTGTCTCGCGAACGGGCAATCGCCACCGATTCGTTGAGCGGGAACACCCCCATCATTTCGAACTGGCGCAACACCGCGCAGCCGTAGAACGTCACCGACGCGCCGATCCGCGGAATCACCGCATCAAAGCCTTCCAGCGGTTTGCCGCGATAGTGAATCTGCGGCTTGTGGCTGGCGATGTTCATGTAGGCGCGCAAAGTGTCGATCACTACCATTTCATGCCCGCGCTCGGTTCCGGCTTCGACCAGACGGCGGGTGGAATACAGACGCGGGTTCCGCGACAGCACAGCGATCTTCATGCAACACCTGTGGATGTGGTAGATACCGGGAACACCGGCTTGTCTTGTACATATTTGATGCCCGGATTGACCACCAACTGGCCATCGATCAGGGCTTTGGAACCGAGCAACAGGCGATAACGCATGGACTTGCGGCAGGCGAGGGTGAACTCGACCGGCCAGACCCGATCACCGAGGGCCAGGGTGGTGCTGATCACGTAGCGCACCTGCGCATGACCGTTGGAGCTTTTAATGGTTTTGCGCGTCACCAGTGGTGCTTCACAACGCCGATGACGCAACTGCACCACCGTGCCCAGGTGCGCGGTGAAGCGCACCCACTTCTCGCCGTCGCGTTCGAACGGTTCGATGTCGGTGGCATGCAGGCTCGAGGTGCTGGCACCGGTGTCGATTTTCGCCCGCAGGCCCGCTACTCCCAAATCCGGAAGCGCCACCCACTCGCGCAGACCGACAACGGTCAAATGGTCAAATGTCTTCAATGGAAAAAACCAACGATTAACGCTTCCAGGCTTCAGGTGAAACCTGGGCCAACGCTTTGAATGCAGGTCTGGCGAACCAGTAGCCTTGCATCAGAAATATTCCACAGTCCGCCAGGAAGTCCCGTTCACCGGCGCTCTCGATGCCTTCGGCAATGACTGTAACGTCCAACTCTGCACAGATTGTGACAATCCCCCGGACGATCGCCTGACGAACACGGTCTTGATCGACATTGCGGATCAGCGCCATGTCGAGTTTGATCAGATCCGGTTGGAAATCAGCCAGCAGATTGAGCCCCGAATAACCGGCACCGAAATCGTCGATGGCGGTCTTGAAGCCGAATTCGCGGTATTCACGCAGAATATTGGTCAAATGGCGATAGTTATCTACGTGCTCGCTTTCCAGCGTTTCGAAAATCAGTCGATTGATCGGGAAATTGTGTTTTTTTGCCGCCTCCAACGTACTGCGAATGCATAACTCTGGACGATAGACGGCATTGGGCATGAAGTTGATCGACAAATGTGTCGGCATATTTAGATTAGCCGCGCCTTCGATGGCGCGGGTCCGGCAGAGCTGGTCGAAACGGTAGCGATTATCTTCTGTAACCTGATCCAACACGGTGAACGCGCCTTCACCGGCCACACCACGGACGAGCGCCTCGTGGGCAAAAACCGACTGATCGCGCAGATCGACGATCGGTTGGTAGGCGAAGGAAAACTCGAAGCCCAGCGGCTCGCTTTGCTGGCAGCCCTGGCAACCGGCCTTGGGTGAAGTTAATGAAGATGGAAATTTAGTCACTCGATCACTCCATGTCGATGAACCGGCCAAGATCACAGTTTATCTGGACGACCGAGTTCTTGCGCCCGACAGAATCGGTAGTACAGTTCCGACTACTGGCCGAACGAGGAATTCAAATGGCACAAAAAAGCGACGAGGACGACAAGGTCCGTCTCGACAAGTGGCTATGGGCTGCGCGTTTCTACAAAACCCGCGCGTTGGCCAAAGCGGCGATCGAGAGTGGCAAGGTGCATTGTCGAGGCGAGCGCTGCAAGCCTGGTAAAGAGCCACGTATTGGCGATGAGTTCGAAATTCGAATGGGGTTCGAAGTGCGTACGGTGAAGGTCGAGGCGTTGTCGATCGTGCGCCGCGGCGCACCGGAGGCGCAGACGTTGTACGCGGAGACCGAGGCGAGTGTTGCCAAACGTGAAGCGGCTGCGGCAATGCGCAAGGCGGGCGCGCTGGGCGTTACCACGGATGGCAAACCGAGCAAAAAACAGCGGCGGGATTTGTTCAAGTTTCGAGGCGGCAGTAACGACGAATAATCGCGTTGTTGGTGCTGGCCTCTTCGCGAGCAAGCTCGCTCCCACAGGAGATTGCATTCCAATGTGGGAGCGAGCCTGCTCGCGAATCGAGGGCGCAGCCCTCGCCGAAGACAGCTCGGTATCAGGCGCTACGCACCACACTCATCCGCGCAACCAGCGGCAACTTGCCCAGTAACGCAAAGATCGGCGCCGTCACCTTCAGCCAGAAGTTCGAGGCGTGATAAGCAAACGGCGTGTAATAACCCCAGCCCAACGCCCACACCGCCAGCAACACGCCACCGATGTAATCGTCCTGACCCCAGTGCGCCCCCGCTACCAGCCGCGGCAACATGAACAACACTGCCAGGCCCCACACGGTCAAAAACTGTCCGACTGTGCGGCTGAACACGCCCATGAACAGTGCCCAGATCAGCAGCACCGAAGCATGGTCACCGGGAAAGCTCTGGCCGGAACGGTCCTTCAGCTCCCAGGTTTTTTCCAGATTCGGGAAGTAATCGCTGATGTGCACGGCGCCTTCCAGCACCATCGACGGACTGCTGTGCTGCCAATCCATGTAGTCGGCGAATTTGGAAAACAGTGCGCGAATCACCACCATCAACAACAGAATCGACAGAAACCCGAAAAAAGCCCGGCGCACATCAATCGCCTTGAACACCCAGTCGCCCTTGATCAGCAGCGTCAGCAGAATCAAGCCGACGACGATGTCGAACGGACGCAGACTTGCAATTGCCCAGATGTGGAGCCATATGGGGTTGCTGGCCAGTGGTGCATTGAGCGAGCGGAACAGCCACTCGTCGAAAATCACACACAGCGAGTTGCCCGTAGGCCATAACCAGAAAGCCAGTAGCGCTAATGGCACTACGTTGCACAGAACCAGCCGGCCGAGGTTCCACCTTGATTGGAACAAACCCGGATTGTTCATAAAATGCCTCCAATGGCTGAACAGTCAGCACCAAAAAGTGTGCCGAGAAGCGCAAATTTTCACGTCTTGTAACCATTTTGTCACCACATTCAGATACCCAGACCTATGACCGACCTACCGGATACCGATTTCACTCAACGCTTCATCTTCGATGACAGCGACACTCGCGGCGAACTGGTGGCGCTTGAGCGCAGCTATGCCGAGGTTCTTGCCAAGCACCCGTACCCGGAGCCGGTTGCGCAATTGCTGGGCGAGTTGATGGCGGCTGCCTCTTTGCTGGTTGGCACCCTGAAGTTCGACGGACTGCTGATTCTGCAGGCGCGTTCCGAAGGACCGATCCCGATGCTGATGATCGAGTGCTCCAGCGAGCGCGACATCCGTGGTCTGGCGCGTTATCACGCGGATCAGATCGCGCCGGACGCGACCCTCGCCGACCTTATGCCGAACGGCGTTCTGGCCTTGACCATCGACCCCACGGTTGGCCAGCGCTACCAGGGCATTGTCGATCTCGACGGCGAAACGTTGTCCGACTGTTTCACCAATTATTTCGTCATGTCGCAGCAGGTCGGCACGCGCTTCAAGCTCTACGCCGATGGCCGTCGCGCCCGTGGTCTGCTGCTCCAGCAATTGCCGGCGGACCGTTTGAAGGACGAAGAAGATCGCGCCGCCAGCTGGCAGCACATCACCGCACTGGCCAGCACGCTGACTGCCGATGAACTGCTCAGCCTGGACAACGAAACCGTCCTGCATCGCCTTTACCACGAAGAGCAGGTGCGTCTGTTCGATGTGCAGAATCTGCGCTTCCGTTGCAGTTGCTCGCGGGAACGCTCGGGCAATGCGCTGGTCAGTCTGGGTCTGGAAGATGCGCAAGCCTTGGTTGCCGAACAGGGTGGCACCGTCGAGATCGATTGCCAGTTCTGCAACGAGCGATACCTTTTCGATGCAGCCGATATCGCTCAATTATTCGCCGGTGCAGGTGTCGACACGCCATCCGATACCCGGCACTAAAACGGTTCAGCGCAGGTAAATTCACTGCTCAAACGCGCAATTACGCCGTTACGACGGGAGGGCCCTACTCTTTTTGGGCTTTTCTGGCATAATCCGGCCCACTTTTTTCGCGGTAGTAGTGCACGACTTTCTACTAAAAAACGATTTTAGCACACAAG
>NZ_JBIUVX010000003.1:22276-66193 GCF_044743175.1 Pseudomonas sp. NPDC087690 | reverse complement strand
TGGCCGACGGGGAACCTCATGACGCAAGCCAATAACGCCGTGTACAACGATCTGAGTGTTGATGATCTGGTAAAAGAAGCCCTGAATCGCGGTGAGGGCGAGCTTGCCGATACCGGCGCTCTGGTAGTCCGCACCGGTCATCGCACCGGCCGTTCGCCAGTCGATCGTTTCATCGTTGAAGAGCCTTCCACTCAGGCTGCTATCGCCTGGGGCCCGATCAACCGCAAGTTCCCGGCCGACAAGTTCGATGCCCTGTGGGACCGCGTAGAAGCATTCAACAACGCGCAAGAGCACTTCGTTTCCCACGTGCATGTAGGCGCGGCCGAAGATCACTACCTGGCCGTGAAAATGACCACCCAGACTGCCTGGCAGAATCTGTTCGGTCGTTGCCTGTTCATCAATCCGGCCCAGTACAACCCGGCTGGCCGTGAAGAGTGGCAAGTGCTCAATGTCGCCAACTTCGAGTGCGTGCCTGAGCGTGACGGCACCAACTCCGACGGTTGCGTGATCCTCAACTTCGCGCAGAAGAAAGTGTTGATCGCTGGCATGCGTTACGCCGGTGAAATGAAGAAAGCCATGTTCTCCGTGCAGAACTTCCTGCTGCCGGCTGCTGACGTGCTGCCAATGCACTGCGCTGCCAACATCGGCGAAGAAGGCGACGTGACCCTGTTCTTCGGTCTGTCGGGCACCGGTAAAACCACTCTGTCGGCCGACGAAAGCCGTTACCTGATCGGTGACGACGAACACGGCTGGGGCGAAGGCGTGGTGTTCAACATCGAAGGCGGTTGCTATGCCAAGTGCATCGATCTGTCCGAGAAGAACGAGCCGGTTATCTGGAAAGCCATCAAGCACGGCGCAGTACTGGAAAACGTCGTTATCGACGATGCCAAGCACGCCGACTACGCCGATGTCAGCCTGACCCAGAACAGCCGCGCCGCTTACCCGCTGGAGCACGTTGCCAAGCGTTCCGAGCACAACCTCGGTGGCGAGCCAAACGCGGTGATCTTCCTGACCTGCGACCTGACCGGCGTCCTGCCGCCAGTGTCGATCCTCAACGAAGAACAAGCGGCCTACCACTTCCTGTCCGGTTACACCGCTCTGGTGGGCTCGACTGAAATGGGTTCGGGCAGCGGCATCAAGTCGACCTTCTCCACCTGCTTCGGCGCACCGTTCTTCCCGCGCCCGGCCGGCGAATACGCAGAGCTGCTGATCAAGCGCATCCGCGGTTTCGGCTCCAAGGTTTACCTGGTCAACACCGGCTGGACTGGCGGCGGCTACGGCGTTGGCAAACGCTTCAACATCCCGACCACCCGTGCGGTGATCGCAGCGATCCAGAGCGGCGCGCTGATCGGTGCTGCCACCGAGCACCTCGACACCATCAACCTCGACGTGCCCCTGGCCGTACCGGGCGTTGAAACCAACCTGCTCAACCCGCGCAATACCTGGGCTGACAAGGCTGCGTACGACGAGGCTGCCAAAGCATTGGCCGGTCTGTTCATCGAGAACTTCAAGAAGTTCGAAGTGAGCGACGCGATCAAGGCTGCTGGGCCGAAGTTGTAAGATTGGTTTGGTGTGAATGAAAAAGCCGCCCTTTGGGGCGGCTTTTTTGTGGGCGTTTTTCCTGTTATGCGTCTTGTTTTAGCGTTTTCTTCAGTAACGAAGACAGTGAGTGAGTACAGTGGGAAGTTCTTGAGACGCTCTTCACTAACATTTGCGGCTTCGACAACATTTGTTTGTGACGTCGGAATTTTTCCTGCTTTTGGTACCCCGTGCGTTGGTTTACTCGCCGGACCTTTGCTAGCGGGATTCTTTGAATAGAGAAGACTTGCGTCTTGCTGGCGATAACCCGGTTCATCTGTTGCACCCAATCGAATCATGTCTTGCTCTAGACCCAGAACGTGCATCACTGACAAGTAGCTCCGATTGTTACGCCCGAGCCTCCGGATTCCAGGGAGCGCAGCGTCATGACAGACATCCCGGCGCGCTCGGCGACTTGTTTCGCGGTGAGTCTGCGCCTGAGTCGAGCTAGTTTCAGGCGCTCACCGAGATCGTTCAGAAGATGTGCAAGTTTCGGAAGCAGAGCCGCAGTTTTTCTAGCCATAACGCTATTATTCCTTCACTTGGGTAGTGGTAACGCCAGAATAATTGCACTTGTCTGGTCGATCCAGAGACTGGGTTTGCCCTTTCTGATCTTCGTGATCCGTCATGGCCATTGCTGACGGGCATGCATTATTCGCAGCACCTCCACACATTCATCTTTGATTGTGTAGACGATGACGTAGTTGGACGCTGCGACGATTTCTCTTGTGCCTTCAACGATGCCCTTTCTGTATAAGGTCGGCCGCTGTCGGGCGCCTTCCCCTTTTGATTCGAACATATCGTCGAGATCAGCCGCCGCTTCAGGGTTGTCCTCACTGATGTGCTCCATGATTCTGTCTCGGTCATCAAGCGCCTGTTGGCGCCAGACCAACCTCATCAACGCACTCGTTGACGCAGGGCATCGCGCTTGGCAGCAAATATTCGTCGAGCGTCCTGATCGCTCACGCTAGGTCTTGGATCATCAATGCTGGTTTGCACCTGCCGCTTGAACCACTCGTCATACGCCGCCGCCTCATGAGCTTGCTTCATTGCTTCGGCGCGATCAGGACGTGAGTAGGTTTTCATTTGCAGCGGGTCATAGCTGGATGCATCCACATCGAAGTGAGTGATACCCAGTTCTTGCAAATAGGCCACTAATGTTTCAAGGCGTTTGAACAGACGCACTTGACCGCTGCGCTGTGCTGCGAGCGAACTTTCTTTGCATCCTTGCTGAATTTGAATCGACCAGCCACCCGGCTTGGCGACGATATGTGTGCTGCTTACCGAACCGTTTTGAATCAGGTGCGTCAGGGTGCTGTGATCGATGGTTTCAGTGGTCATGACGACGAGCTCTTGACTGAACAATGGCTCCCATCGTACGCAATCAATAGTAGTTTGCAAAATTTAGCTCCTGTGCTGGACACCGCGTGTCCAGCATCCATGTTTTTTGGTCAGGCAGGCGCTAGTTAGTTGGGGCGCACCTGCTGAGATTGTTTTTAGGCTGGGGCTTTCCAATTGAGCATTTACTGCTGCGCAACTTGCAGCAGATCGCAGCCATCCTGCGTCAGCAGATAGAGAGCGTGGGTGATGTGGGGATGTCTTCGACGTCGGCTTGTTTGAAGTTGAGGCAGAGGGTGCGTAGCAGGTCGCTTGAAGCACGCAAGCGCTGGACGGTGCATTCGAGGATGTCTTGCGGGTTGTCTTCTGAGTCGATGATCAGTGGCGTTGTGTCGGTGAGGTTTGATTCGAGTGGGCGGTAGCGATCGGTGGTGAATTGATTCCATGTTTTCATTTTCGATCCTCAATTGCTTCTGAGTGAAGCCACCACATCGTGACCAAGCGACAGGAGGCGACTGTGTTCGGGTTGGTCAACCGGTGAGGATCGTGCACACACCCGAGGGTGTCACGAACACAGTCACCATAAACTGCAGGCAATTAAGTGCCCGCAGCATACAGCGCATGCGTATATACGATCCAATCGGGTGACCAAGCCCGAGCCACTGATTGGTCAGCGACAGTCACGACTATAGGCTCACACCCTCAAGCCTCGATAGGCGACAAAGACTCTTATCCTGTAGGAACCGGACGAAGATTTTGCCGGACGTCGCTATCGTCTGATCAACACCTTCAACGCAAATGCGCATACGCCGAAATATCCAGCACACTCGTCGCCAGCCCGGTCGCCGGCGAGTAAATCGCACCTTTCACCGTCGAGAACGGCACGCCTTTGCTGCCCAGCGAAACGTAGCGCTCGCCCTTGTCCAGTTCGGTAAAGTAGGTGTAGGAAAGTTTGTGCATCAGTTTGTATTTCGCTTCATCACGAACAACGTTGGCGGTGAGCGTTTTCAGGTCGGCATCGCTCAGGTTAAGCGTTTTCGTCAGAGACACGCCCCAACGCTTGAGACATGTTTCGGCGAGATGGCGGACGATCCGGCCAGGATCGACGAGCGCTTTCATGTCGCTGCTGTTGGTCGGTACGCCGCCGCCGGCGGTAGCATTGCCGGCCAGGGTGGCGTGACGGCCGGCCATTGGATAGACAGAGGTTTTGGTGCCCGTGGCGGTTTGCGGGATCACGCAACTGAAGCCTTTGGAGCGCTCGTCGCGGGCGTAGAAACCAACGTATTCCTTGACGTTGCTGGCCAGCTTGACCCGCTCATCCTGAAAGTTGCCAATTCCCGGTACCGGATCAATGGCAAAAATGTTTACCGGGATGTTTTTCAGTGCGCTGTCCTTGAACATTGCGTTGGCCAACATATGGCAACTAATGCCGCCGCGGCTCCAGCCGACCAGATTAACCTTTGTCGGAATGATGCCGTCTTTACGGAAAGTCTTGATGATTTGTTCCTGTAACTTCTGCTGGGTAACGCTACGGTCGCCGTAGTTATATTTACGCCAGAACCAGGAACCTTTGATCTCTACATCTTCAATAGGAATACCGGCAGCCTTCAGGCGGTTGTATTCCGCCTCGGTCAGTTGCTGGCGCTGCCAGTCGCACTTGCCTTTGATGATGTTCATGGCGTGCATTACGTTTTCCTCCCAGCCTGTGCCAAACAGGGTGCCGGTCAGGCCGTATTCCTTGGTTTTGGTAAACAGGTCGTCGGCTTGCAAGTTGCCGCTGCCAGGGCCGTCGACCACGATAAACTCCGCAAACTCGTGGCCGGTATGATTCGAAGCGAGGGTCGAAACGATCTCGCCGTCCCAGAAGTTCTCATGATTATTATCGAACTTGTTGGAGCCGGTGCCACAAAAAAAGATGGTTAAAACTGTCATGGTGTTGCCCTTGGTTAATGTAAGAGCAGCAACTTAGTGTTGATAAGGTTGATAAATAAAGCGATGTGTTGTTTCCGGGTTTGTAGTTTTGAAGTTTGTCTCGCTCAGGATGGTGTTTGTTTGGCAACTTCGAGCAAGTCGCAGCCATCTTTGATCAATAAATAAAGTGCGTTGACGATGTTGGGTATGTCTTTTACGTCAGATTGTTTGAAACACAAACAATAGAGCGTTTCCAGCAAATCACTGGCGGCGCGCAGACGCTGGTCTGCAGCATCGAGCAAGTCGCCGTGGCTGGCGTGCGTGTCGATGACCAATACAGGGTTTTCGCTGTAGCAAGTCTTGAGAGGGCGATAGCGGTTGATCATGGTGAGGCGGGTCCTTTGCAAAGGCGCTCGTTCGGGCCGACAGGGTATTTCAGCCGCGCCGGCCACTATAGAAGAGCGTTACGCAGCCGAACAAGACCGCCGAAGTGGACAGAATTCGTAGGGGTTTTTCCGTGGTGCGGGCATTTGCCCTACGCGTATTCAGGGGTTTTTTCAGGCAAAACCCCTACGCGAAAAATTTCCTACGGGTTTGTCAGGCGCTTCGCAGTAAACCTCTGTATGGTGCGCGCCAGAATCTGTGGGACGTTTCCAAACGTCCGATACACGCTTAAAGGGAATTAGGTATGCAATGGCTACGAATGGCCTCGATTGTGTTGCTGTGGGTCAGTGGTTGCCGCATGACGTTGGCGGCCGAAGCCGGCAACGCGCTGGTGCTCAATCATCTCGACCGCACCGGTTGGCCAGAAACGCTCGCCAGCCAGACGAATCTCGACACCGCCTCTCGCGCTGAAGTGTTGATGTTCGGCAAAGCCTTGCTGGCAAGCGAAGCGCTGGACGAGTCCGGGCTTGAGCAACGTTTGGGCGTCTCGCACGTTCAGCTCAAGTCAATCCGGCAAGTGCGCGACAATCTGTGGGATCGCTTGCTCGCGACCTATCGCCACGCCAGTCAGGACTGTGACGGGCAACCATTTTGTCCGCGTGTGCGCAGTATTGCCGATCTGCGTCAGTTGTCGGCGGCATTTACCGGCGATATCAGTCCGGCGCATGCGTTGTGGGCGAGCAGAAGCCTGGATGTGCATGAGCGCGTGCTCGACGAGCAACTGCGGGTGGCCGTGCTGCAACCGTGAGTCTTGTGTCGGGTTGACCGGCCTCTTTGCGAGCAGGCTCGCTGCCACCAGGGTTGGTGGATCCGCTGTATCATTGCGAATCGATTTGGCCCTGACCTTTTCTCGACTCGCTGCGATCGCCCGCTAGGCTGTTGGCATTACAGCAGTCAACGGAGTGACAGCGAATGCACAACACCCTGGAACAGGTTTTTGGTTATCCACAGTTTCGGCCTGGGCAAGAGGCCGCGATCAGCGCTGTATTGGCCGGGCGTTCGGCGGCGGCGATTTTTCCGACAGGTTCCGGAAAATCGATTTGCTACCAATTGCCGGCGCTGTTGCTGCCGCACCTGACGCTGGTGGTTTCGCCATTGCTGGCGTTGATGCAGGACCAGTTGGCATTCCTGCAACGTCACGGAATCCCGGCGGGCAGCATCGATTCGGCACAGAGCCGCGAAGACGCCAATGACGCCATGGCTCGTGCCCGTTCGGGTGAGCTGAAGATCCTGATGATCTCTGTCGAGCGTTTGAAAAACGAGCGCTTCCGTAACTTTCTGCAGCAAGTACCGATCTCGTTGCTGGTGGTAGACGAGGCGCATTGCATCTCGGAGTGGGGCCACAATTTCCGCCCCGACTACCTCAAACTGCCGGACTATCAGCGCCAGTTCAACATCCCGCAGACCTTGCTGCTGACGGCCACCGCCACGCCGAAAGTGATCGCCGACATGCAGGCCAAATTCGCCATCGCCCCTGACGATGTGGTAACCACCGGTTTCTATCGGCCCAACCTCAATCTGCTGGTGGAACCGGTACGTGGCCAGGACAAGCGTCGGCGTCTGGTCGAGTGGATGACCGAGCGGCCGGGGCAACCAAGCATCGTCTACGTGACCTTGCAGAAAACCGCAGAGCATATCGCCGAACATCTCGAGCGCAACGGCATTCAGGCCGAGGCTTATCACGCAGGCCTTCCCCACGACAAACGCGAAGCGATCCAGAAACGCTTCATGGCCGGGCAATCCAATTGCATCGTCGCGACCATCGCTTTTGGCATGGGCATCGACAAGAGCGACATCCGCAATGTCGTGCACTTCGACCTGCCCAAATCCATCGAAAACTACAGCCAGGAAATCGGTCGCGCCGGGCGTGACGGGCAGCCGTCGGACTGTCTGGTGCTGGCCAATCGCGACAGCCTCAACGTGCTGGAAAACTTCGTTTACGGCGACACGCCGGAACGCGAAGGCATTCGCTATGTGCTCGACGAATTGAAAGTCTCGGTGCCGGAAGGGCAGTGGGAGTTCTTGCTCGGACCGCTGGCGGATCAAAGCAATATTCGTTCGTTGCCGCTGAAGACATTGCTGGTGCAACTGGAACTGCACGGCTTGATTGCGCCGCGCTATGCGTATTACGCCGAGTACCGTTTCAAATACCTGCTGGAGCCTGAGGCAATCCTTGAGCGATTCGAGGGCGAGCGCAGGGCTTTCGTCGCGGCGATCATTCAGACCTCAAGCCGCGCACGCACCTGGGCCACGGTGAATTTCGACGCGATGTACGCGCAGTATTCGGCGGAGCGCAACCGGGTGGTGACGGCGCTGGATTACTTTCAGGAGAAGGGTTGGGTCGAGCTTGAGAGCAAGCAGATGACTGAGGTCTACAGCCTGCTCAATAGTGACTTTGACAGCGATGCCCTGAGCGCTGAGCTGCATGACTATTTCACCCGACATGAGCGGGCCGAAGTGGCGCGCATCCACGCGATGCTTGAAGTGTTCGCCAGCGAACGCTGTCTGGGTTATCGCCTGGCGGAGTATTTTGGTGATCACAATGCGCCCGAACAGTGTGGGCATTGTTCGGTGTGTCACGGGCAGGTTGCGCGGTTGCCGGCACCACCGGAGTTGCCAGCGCTTGTGGATAAAAACTTTGCGGCGTTGTGTGGCGATTTTATCCACAGGCATGAGCAGCACACCGGGGTCATCCCGACGGCGGAGCGGCTGACGCGGTTCTTGTGCGGCATCAGCGTGCCTTTGTTCACCAAACTCAAGGCGCGCGCTATTCCCGGGTTTGCTGCCTTGGAGGAATATCCCTACGCCGAAGTCCGCAGCTGGGCGCAAGAGCACCTCTGATCGCTGTAGGAGCTGCCGAAGGCTGCGATCTTTTGCTCTTGAAAAAATCACCATCAAAAGATCGCAGCCTTCGGCAGCTCCTACGTCAAGTGTCATCAAGGCGGGGGCTCCATCCATCCGCTGAATGTCGATCATCACGGTAATAAACTTCAAAAACCATGGCGGGCTGACTATGGTTGGGATCTGTCTTCGGATCGCCAACAAGAGAACAACATGAGCCAGACATCTTTCGATATTCAGCAGGCTGCCGTGATCGGTGCGGGCACCATGGGCCGTGGCAT
The DNA here is from genome assembly GCF_044743175.1 of Pseudomonas sp. NPDC087690. Taxonomy (NCBI): domain Bacteria; kingdom Pseudomonadati; phylum Pseudomonadota; class Gammaproteobacteria; order Pseudomonadales; family Pseudomonadaceae; genus Pseudomonas; species Pseudomonas sp. NPDC087690. The sequence continues at coordinate 57,800 of NZ_JBIUVX010000003.1, read as the reverse complement.
TGTCATGTGCCTGGCCAATGCCGGCGTGACGGTGCAGTGGGTAGATAACAACCCACAGATGCTTGAACAGGCACTCGCGACTGTCGCCGACACCTATGCACACAACGTGCGGCAGGGGCGGATTGATCAGGCCGAGGCTGATGCGCGCGTTGCCCGGGTCAGTGCGGCGGCGGATTACGCGGCGATTCGTAATGTCGATCTGGTGATCGAAGCGGTGTACGAGAATCTTGAGCTCAAGCAGAAAATCTTCCGCGAGCTGGATGGTTTGTTGAAGCCTGAAGCGCTGTTGGCGAGCAATACCTCAGCACTGGATATCGATGCGATTGCCGCGGCGACAAAGCGCCCGACTCAAGTGCTCGGCCTGCATTTCTTCAGCCCGGCGCACATCATGAAACTGCTGGAAATCGTCCGGGGTGCTCAGACTTCACCGGCCGCGCTGGAAGCGGCGCTGGCGCTGGGCAAACGCATGGGCAAAGTCAGCGTGGTATCCGGCAACTGCCACGGCTTTATCGGCAACCGCATGCTGCATCCGTATGTGCTGGAGGCGCGCAAGATGTTGCTTGAAGGCGCTTATCCACAGCAGGTCGATGCGGCGTTGCAGGGGTTCGGTTTCGCCATGGGGCCGTTCCGCATGTACGACGTGGTCGGCATCGATCTGGAATGGCGCGCGCGCGAACTGGCCGGCAAGGGCCAGAATGCGCCAGAGGTGCAGGTGGATAACCGTCTGTGCGAAATGGGCCGTTTTGGGCAAAAGTCTGGTAACGGTTATTACCATTACGAGCCCGGCAGCCGTCAGGCCGAGCATGATCCTGAGGTCGATGCGCTGGTGTTGCAGGTCAGCGAAGGGTTGGGCTTCCAGCGTCGTGAGATCGGTGCGGAGGAGATTCTCGAGCGCTCCCTGCTGGCATTGGTCAATGAAGGCGCGAAGATTCTCCAGGAAGGCATTGCCGAGTCTGCGCATGACATTGATCTGGTATACCTGAACGGCTACGGCTTCCCGGCGGACAAGGGCGGGCCGATGGCCTGGGCGGATCAGCAAGGGCTGGTGGATATTCATCAGCGCTTGCTGGCGCTGGAGACGCGACAGGGCGATCAGTGGAAACCGGCGCGGTTGATTGGTGAGTTGGCGGCGCAAGGGAAGGGGTTTGCTCAAATGTGATGTCGCCGCCAGAATCGATCCCTCTCACCCCAGCCCTCCCGAAACGTCGGACCGCCCCAAAAGGGGGCGAGGGGTAAAGGGAGCCGATCTGCGTGGGTTTCAACATTTGAGTCCGACTCGGAGGATCAGGTCGGTGTATTTCGAGAGAACACCTCGGTCAGTCCCCTCTACCTCGGGAGAGGGCTAGGGTGAGGGCAAGCGCCCTCACTGAAAAAACAAGAGAACCAGCCCAGCCATGTCCACCCCTCAACGCACCGACTACCCACACTTCCAGCCCATCACCACGCGCTGGCACGACAACGACGCCTACGGTCACGTCAACAACGTTACCTATTACAGCTTCTTCGACACGGCCGTGAACACTTACCTGATTCAGGTCGGTGGTCTGGATATTCATGACGGCGACGTGGTGGGTTTCGTGGTCAGTTCGGCCTGTGACTACTTCGCCTCGATCGCCTTTCCGGATCTGATCGAGATCGGTCTGCGGGTCGGCAAGCTGGGCAACAGTTCGGTGCAATACGAATTGGCGGTGTTCAAGGTCGGTGAAAACGAGGCCTGTGCGGCCGGGCGCTTCGTGCATGTATTCGTCGATCGGGCAAGCAATCAGCCAGTGCCGATCCCTGCCAGGTTACGCGAGGCGCTGGAACGCCTGGTGGTTTGAAAAAAACAAAAAAAATCGCAGCCCTCGGGCTGCGATTTTTATTCAAGCACTCGCCTTAGTGATGGCGATAGTACTTGTGGTGCTTGCGGTGGCCATAGGCGTGACCGCGACCACGGTGATCATCGCGATAGTAGCGACGGTCACGACCGCGATCGTAATGACGATCGTCGTCATCGCTCTTGTTGCCCATGTAGTTACCCAGCGCGCCACCGGCGCCGCCACCTGCGGCGGAGCCGATCAGGCTGCCGGTGGTGCCGCCCATGCTGCGGCCAACCACGTTACCGCCGGCCGCGCCCAACGCACCACCGATGGCGGCTTCGCCACGGCTACGTTTGTCGGCGCCGACCGCACTACCACCCGCGCCGCCCAAGGCTGCGCCGATGGTGGAACCTGTATTGCCGCCTAAGGATTGACCGACGACCGAGCCAAGAACCCCGCCCAATGCGCCGCCCACACCTGCTTCGGTGGTGCCGCCTGCGGAAGCAAAACCACTGACCAGGCCAAGGGACAACAAGAGAATCGAGGAGAACTTCATAGATGAGCCTCAAAGGGATGACGGCGCCGATCCTGAGGCTGTGTAACAAGCGTGACAATCGAAATCCGACGAATAACACGACTTGTATACAATTTTGCAAGTTGCTGTTTTATCAGCGGAACTTAACCGTTTTTCGCCGGTCTTTAGCTACTTCGGACAGGCCGTTTTTGTGAAAAAACGGCCTTTTTTGTGGGCGTTGAAAAGAGACAAATGCAGAGAAGTTCGTTGCATCTAAAACCGCTATCGCGAGCAGGCTCACTCCTACAGGTAAAACACGATCAACTGTAGGATTGAGCCTGCTCGCGATGGCAATCGGACTGACACCGAGTTAAGCCGACTTGGCCATGATCAACCCGGTTTCACTCGCCGCTTCCAGCCGAATCGCAATGAACTTCGACGTTGGCGTATGGCTGCCATCCCCGGTGCTCTCCAGCGGCACCAACGGATTCACTTCCGGGTAATAAGCCGCCGCTTGACCCGCTGGAATATCAAACGCCAGCAAGGTGAAGCCCTTCACCCGACGCTCACGACCATCGTCCCATATCGAAACAATGTCAGCCTTCTGCCCCGGACGGAAGCCCAGACGAATGATGTCGGCCTCATTGGCGAACAACACGTCACGCTGTCCCTTGACCCCGCGATAACGGTCGTCGAGACCATAAATCGTCGTGTTGTACTGATCGTGGGAACGCATCGATTGCAGGATCAGATCCGGCAGTTGTCCGGTCGCGCGGGTGCGTTCGTGCACCAGATCCTTGGGCAACATGTTCGCGCGGAAGTTGGCCCGGCCCGACGGCGTGTTCCACTTGCGTGCGCCGGCGCTGTTGCCGAGGTAGAAACCGCCCGGGTTTTTGATCTTCTCGTTGAACTCTTTGAAATTCGGAATGGTGTCGGCGATCAGTTCGCGAATGCGTCCGTAATCGGCCACCAGCCAGTTCCAGTCCACCGGTTTGCTGCCCAAAGTGGCGGCAGCGATGCCGGCGATGATCGACGGCTCCGAACGCATCTGGTTCGACAGTGGCTGCAACTGACCATTGGAGGCGTGAACCATGCTGAACGAGTCCTCGACGGTGACCGCTTGCGGGCCTTCGGTCTGGATGTCGATGTCGGTGCGACCGAGGCACGGCAGGATCAGCGCGTCTTTACCGTGGGCCAGGTGGCTGCGGTTGAGTTTGGTGCTGATCTGCACAGTCAGGTCGCAATTGCTCAGGGCTTCGAACGTACGCGGGCTGTCCGGCGTGGCTTGGGCGAAGTTGCCGCCCAGACCGATAAAGACTTTGGCGCGTCCCTCGGCCATCGCATGGATCGCCTCGACCACGTTATGGCCATTATGACGCGGCACTTTGAACTGGAAGCGTCGCTCCAGCGAATCGAGGAACGCCACCGGCGGACGCTCGTTGATGCCCATCGTGCGGTCGCCCTGTACGTTACTGTGACCGCGCACCGGGCACAGACCTGCACCCGGTTTGCCGATGTTGCCGCGCAGCAGCATCAGGTTGGCGATTTCCTGAATGGTCGGCACCGAATGCCGATGCTGGGTGATGCCCATCGCCCAGCACATGATCACGTTTTTGCCTTTGGCGTACATGCGCGCGGCTTGCTCGATCTCGACCAGCGTCAGGCCGGATTGCTCGACGATTTGCTCCCACGGCGTGTCATCGACCACGCCCAGGTACTCGAGGACATTGGCGCTGTGGGCATTGAGGAAGTCGTGATCGAACACAGCAGGCTCGCCAGCCTTCTGCGCATCGCGCTCCCACTGCAGAAGGAACTTGGCCATGCCGCGCAGCAGCGCCATGTCGCCACCGAGGGCTGGACGGAAATACGCGGTGTTGGTCGGTTTGTCACCGTTGGTGAGCATTTCAATCGGGTGCTGCGGGTGCTGAAAACGCTCCAGTCCACGTTCTTTCAACGGGTTGATGCACACCACTTGCGCGCCGCGCTTCACCGCTTCACGCAGTGGTTCGAGCATGCGCGGGTGGTTGGTGCCGGGGTTCTGGCCCCAGACAAAAATCGCATCGGCGTGCTCGAAATCGTCGAAGGTCACGGTGCCTTTGCCGACGCCAACGCTTTGTGCCAACGCGACACCGCTGGCCTCGTGACACATGTTCGAGCAATCCGGGAAGTTGTTGGTGCCGTAGGCGCGCACGAACAGCTGATACAGATACGCCGCCTCGTTGCTGGCGCGCCCCGAGGTGTAGAACTCGGCCAGATCCGGGCTCGGCAGACTTTGCAGGTGCTTGGCGATCAGGGTGTAGGCGTCGTCCCAACTGATCGGTTTGTAGCGATCGGTTTCGGCGTCGTAGACCATTGGCTCGGTCAGACGACCCTGATATTCCAGCCAGTAGTCGCTCTGCTCCAGCAACGAAGTGACGCTGTGCTTGGCGAAGAACTTGGCATCCACGCGGCGTTTGGTCGCTTCCCAGTTCACCGCTTTCGCGCCGTTTTCGCAGAATTTGACCATGCCGCTTTCCGGCGAATCACCCCACGCGCAGCCAGGGCAGTCGAATCCGCCGTTCTGGTTGGTCTTGAGCATCATGCGCAGGTTTTTCAGGGCGTTGTCGCTGGTCAACCAGGCCTGAGCCACACTGATCAGGGCACCCCAGCCGCCGGCGGCACCTTTGTAAGGCTTGTAACGCGGGACAGGTTTCTGGTCGGCTTGATGATGTTGGCTCACGCTTGATTCTCCATCGCGGGGCTGTACACCCGCGGCGCACTTTTCTGCGGCAGGTGGATGAGATTGAGGTTGTGTCGACGGGCCCATTGCACGGCAAGGCCGGTAGGTGCGGACAGGCTGACCAGGGTCTGGATGCCGGCACGCAAGACTTTCTGGATCAATTCGAGGCTGCAACGGCTGGTGACAATCGCCAGTCCGCCTGCTGTGGATATCTTTTGCCGGATGAGGCCGCCGATCAGTTTGTCGAGGGCGTTGTGTCGGCCGATGTCTTCGCGCCCAAGCAGCAATTCGCCGCTGGCATTCATGAACACCGCCGCGTGCACCGCGCCGCAGTGCTGACCTAAAGGTTGAAACGCGCCGATGCGCTGGCGCAAACCGTCCAGCCATTCAATCGGCGGCAACGGCGCGCCGGCCAAAACCTGGAGATCGGGCAGCGCCTGCTCAACGGCTTCAACGCCGCACAGTCCGCAACCACTGGTGCCCGCCAGTTGCCGGCGCTGTTGCTTGAGGTTCCAGAACGCGCGGTTGGCGATGGTCACTTGCGCGTATTGCGCAGACCCGGCGCCGGTCAGTTGCAGGTCGTAGATGTCTGTCGCGTCTTCGATGATGCCGCTGCCGAGGCTGAAGCCGACGATGAAGTCTTCAAGGTCGGTCGGTGTCACCAGCATCACTGCTTGGCTGATGCCGTTGTACGCGATCGCCAACGCGACTTCTTCGGCCAGCGCGGTGCTGGCCGATTCCTCGCGGGGTAAATCGCTGTAACTGTAGGTCTGACTGGCGGCAGGCGCGGGCGTTTCAAGTGCAGGCGCCGCGCAGGCTGGGCGCTTGGCGTTCATGGCATCACCGACGGTTTGATCAACGTTAAGACTAGGCGCGGCAACTTGTCGCGTCTAATTGCTACTGTCGATCTATCGATAGATGCCGTCGATCAAGCGTCGCCTGGCGATTGCTGATACAGCGCAAAACAGGCCTCGGCCAGCGCCGAGCGTGGCGCTCCGCGACGCATGATCAGGCCCAGCGGGGCGAGGGTTTGAGCGTTTTCGATGGGTTGCAGGCGAAGGTGATCGGTTAGCTTTTCCAGGCCACCGTCGAGCGGCATGATCGCGCAGCAAAAACCGCCGTGCACGGCTTGTAACAATTGATGGACGGCATCGGTTTGCAGCAAGGGTTGCGGCGTCAGGCCGCGGCTGTGGAAGTTGTGGTCGATGGACTGGCGAAAGTGCATGCCGCTGGTGAGCATGCCCAGCGGCAGTTCGATCAGCGATTGCCAGCTCAACGGTGTGTCGCCAAACGTGAAAGTGCGCTGGTCGTAGAGCAGGCCCATGCGGGTTTCATTGAAGGCGAGGGATTCGAAGCGCTCGTTATCCAGACGATCCAGGTAGGACACGCCGAGATCGATGCGGTTGTTCGCCAAATGTTCGAGGATCTGTTCGGAACTCAGCGCCGACATTTCAAAGCGCAAATTCGGGTGGGCGCTGTGCAGGCGTTGCATCAACGGCAGTGGATCGAAACTCGACAGTGGTACCACGCCCAGTCGCAGCGTGCCGATCAGGTTGCCGCGACAGGCTGCCGCTTCTGCATGCAACCCGTCGTAAGCCGCCATCACCGAGCGTGCCCACGCCAGCACCCGCTCGCCCGGTGCGGTGAAGCCTTCGAAGCGCTGGCCACGGTTGACCAGTGGCAGATCGAGTTCTTCTTCGAGGCTGCGCAGGCGCATCGACAGGGTCGGCTGGGTGATGTGGCAACGCGCGGCGGCCTGGCCGAAGTGGCGGGTTTCGTCGAGGGCGATGAGGAATTTCAGCTGCTTGATGTCCATCTTCGCTCCGGGCGCTGGCAGGGGTGGGCGATTCTACCGCTTGCGCGGTGGCAGGGTCATTGGTCGGCTTGGAACCGGGTTTGTCTGCGGTGGTCTAGGCTTGGACGACTGACCCTTTATTCCATGGAGAGAACCACGATGAGTCTTTTAAGTTTTGTAAAAGAAGCCGGTGAAAAGCTGCTCGATCTGCTGACCCCGGGTAACGCCAATGCCAGTGAGCAGTTGAAGGAACACATCAGCAAGGTCGGCCTGGGCAATCCGAATGTGCAGGCAACGGTGGACGGCGACAAAGTGACCGTTACCGGTGAAGTCGCGAGTCAGGAAGAGAAAGAAAAGATTTTGCTGGCTGTGGGCAACATTGCCGGGGTTGGCAGCGTGGATGATCAGATTACGGTGAGCGGGCCGGTTGTGACGGCTGCACAGTTTGTTGTGGTCAAGTCGGGCGACACCCTCAGCGCGATTTCTCTGCGTGTGTACGGTGACGCCAACAAGTATCAAAAAATCTTCGACGCCAACAAACCGATGCTCAAGGACGTCAACAAAATCTACCCAGGCCAGACACTGCGTATCCCTGAATAACCCGCAAGCCCTGTAGGAGCTATCGCAGGCTGCGATCTTTTGACTTTGATTTTTAAAAACCAGATCAAAAGATCGCAGCCTTCGGCAGCTCCTACAAAGTTCAAAGACCAGCGATCAGATGGCGGTAATCCTCGACGGCCGCAAACTCAGCCGTGTCCTTCGGCCCCTTGCGGCTGTCCGGCTCTTTCACCGCCAGCAAATGCGCCACGCCAAAGTTCCGTGCACTGCGCAGAATCGGCAAGGTGTCGTCGATGAACAGGCTACGCGCCGGATCAAAACCGATGTCTGCCTGCAGGGCATCCCAGAACTGCGGGTTCTCCTTGGGATAACCATAATCGTGCGAGCTGATCAGCCGTTCGAAATACGGTGCCAGTTCAATCCGTTCAAGTTTCAGCGACAGTGAATCACGATGGGCATTGGTGATCATGATCACCCGTTTTCCTGCCCGTTTGATCGCCTCCAGAAACGTATCGGCATCCGGTCGCAGGGCGATCAGATGGGCGGTTTCCTGTTTCAGTTCGCGCACCGACAGCTTCAGTTCGGCACTCCAGAAATCCAGGCAGTACCACTGCAACTGGCCGGCGTGGCGCTCAAACAGCGGCTGCAATTCCATCTCCGCCATGGCTCGGCTGACCCCGTGCAGTTCCGCGTAGCGCTGGGGCAGGTGTTCCAGCCAGAAGTGGTTGTCGAAGTGCAGATCCAGCAGCGTGCCGTCCATGTCGAGCAGAACGGTATCGATGGCGGACCACGGTAATGAAGGCATGGCAACGTCTCGAACAGTAGAAAGATATCCGACATAAACAATCGGGAAAGCCGCGTTATAGTAGCGCGTTCACGCCAAGGAGCTTTGCATGCGCCAGAAACCCACCGTACTCGCCCGCGAGATCGTCGCCACCAGTCGCCTGTTCTGCGTTGAAGAACTCAAATTGCGGTTCTCCAATGGCGTGGAGCGCACATACGAGCGTTTGGTCGGCAAAGGTGCGGGCTATGGCGCGGTGATGATTGTGGCGATGCTGGACAGCGAGCACGCGGTGCTGGTCGAGGAATATTGCGGCGGCACTGATCAATATGAATTGTCCTTGCCCAAAGGCTTGATCGAGCCGGGCGAGGATGTATTGGCGGCGGCTGAGCGTGAGCTCAAGGAAGAAGCCGGTTTCGGTGCCCGACAACTGGAGCATCTGACCGAGCTGTCGCTGTCGCCCGGTTACATGAGCCAGAAGATCCAGGTGGTGCTGGCCACCGATCTGTACGAAGAGCGGCTGGAGGGTGACGAGCCTGAGCCGATGCGGGTCGACAAGGTCAACCTGCGTGATTTATCGGCGCTGGCGCAGAATCCGCAATTCTCCGAAGGGCGGGCGCTGGCGGCGTTGTACCTGACCCGTGACTTGCTGACGCAACGCGGATTCTTTCAGTCATGAGTGAGATGTCGATGAAGTTTCCCCATCCGTTGATAGCGCCAGTGGTCGAGCTGGCCTTGCAGGCGGGCGAAGCCATTTTGCCGTTCTGGCGTGCGGGCGTTGAAGTGATGGCCAAGTCCGATGACTCGCCGGTTACGGCAGCGGATCTGGCTGCACATCATCTGATCGTCGCCGGGCTGACGGCGTTGGATCCGAGCATTCCAGTGTTGTCCGAAGAGGACGCCAACATTGCGCAAAGCGTACGCGCCGGTTGGCAGCGCTGGTGGCTGGTGGACCCGCTGGACGGCACCAAGGAGTTCATCAGCGGCAGTGAAGAGTTCACCGTTAACATCGCGCTGATTGAAAACGGTCGGGTGGTGTTCGGTGTGGTGTCGATGCCGACCAACGGTCGTTACTACGTCGGAGGCGCCGGGCTCGGCGCCTGGCGTTGCGACCAGGGCGGCACGCCGATTGCGATTCAGGTGCGTGATGTACCGGGGCCGGGCGAAGCGTTCACCGTTGTCGCCAGCCGTCGCCACTCCAGTCCTGAACAGGAGCGCTTGCTGGCCGGGTTGAGTGCGAGTCTGGGTGAACTGCAATTGGCGAATATCGGCAGTTCGTTGAAGTTTTGCCTGTTGGCTGAGGGGGCGGCGGATTGCTATCCGCGACTGGCGCCGACTTCGCAGTGGGACACGGCGGCGGCGCAGGGTGTGCTGGAAGGGGCGGGTGGTGAGGTGCTGGATCTGCGCGGGGAAGCGTTCTGTTATCCAGCGCGGGAATCGCTGTTGAACGAGTTCTTTTTGGCGCTGCCGGCGAAGGCGGCCTGGCGTTCCAGATTGTTGGAGTTGGCTAGGGATTAAGTGGGCTGATCCGTAATCCCCCTCACCCCAGCCCTCTCCCCCAGGAGAGGGCGCTGATCGAGTTGTCTTGCGTCATGCATCGACCTGAAAGATCGAGTCGATTATGGATTCAGCAAAGCGCTTTCAGGTCGATGCATTTCTGAAGCATCCCCCAATCAGTTCCCTCTTCCTCGGGGAGAGGGCTAGGGTGAGGGGGGTTGATCTTCAACGGTGCAAAACGTATTGCCCGGTAAATGTCACGGCGTCTTCTTCGCTGCCCTGATTGACGATGTGCGTGTGTAGCGTCAATCGCGCCCGTCCATAACGCTGATACATCGCCAGAAATTTCTTCCACACCTTCGCATCAGGCACCGGGCAAATCGCTGTGGCATCGCCAGTAACTGGCAGCGGGTAACTGATCTGGCCCTCCTGAATCACGATGTGCCCGTCCTCGATCCCTTCTTCCTTCAGGCGCAAATGCAGCCAGCCCCAACCAGCGAGCACCGCGCCGCAGTAAAGACTGCCGCCGAACATGGTGCTCTTGTGATTGACGTTGCGATCCAGCGGCAAGTGCAGGCTAAGCTGTTGCTCACGCCAGTCGAGCACCTTGAGGCCCATGTCTCGGGTCAGGGGGATATCGTGATGCAGGACGGACTCCAGATAGCGACTGTCAGTGCTCATTCGTTTTCCTCGCCATGGCTGTTGTCGCCGAAGTTCAAGCCATGCTTGCGCAGTTTGTCGTGCAGGGTCTTGCGCGGGATGCCCAGGGCTTCGGCGAGGCTGCGCACCGAGCTGTGCGAGCGCGCCAGCTCTGCGGCGATCAGCGATTTTTCGAAATGTTCGACTTGCTCGCTGAGCCCGCCGTTGATGACCTCGACGGAGCTGCCGCCGCTGCCTTCGACGCCACTGTTATCCAGCGCCAATTCCAGGCCAAGAGCGAAGCGCTCGGCGGCGTTTTGCAATTCGCGCACATTGCCTGGCCAGGCGTGGCGCAACAGCAGTGCGCGTTGTGACGGTTGCAGCTCGTGTGGCGGCAAACCGTGGCGGGCACTGGCTTCGTCGGCGTAATGCTGGAACAGCATCAGCGCATCTTCGCCGCGTTCACGCAGCGGCGGAATGCGCAGTGGCGCGACGTTGAGACGGTAATACAAGTCGGCGCGGAAACGCCCCTGATCGGCGGCCTGGCGCAGGTCTTCCTTGGTCGCGGCGATGACACGAATGTCCAGCGGAATCAGTTGATTGCCGCCCAGCCGTTCGACCACGCGCTCCTGCAGCATGCGCAGCAATTTCACCTGCACGTCCATGCTCATGCTTTCGATTTCATCGAGAAACAATGTGCCGCCATTGGCAAATTCGAATTTGCCGATCCGGCGTTTTTGCGCGCCGGTGAACGCACCGGGCTCGTGGCCGAACAGCTCGCTTTCCACCACTGACTCGGCCAGTGCACCGGCGTTGATCGCCACAAACGGACCGTTACGGCGACTGGATAAGTCGTGCAACGCGCGGGCGACCACTTCTTTGCCTGCGCCGGTCTCACCCAGGATCAGCACATCGGCCTTGGTTGCGGCCAGCGCGCCGATCTGTTCGCGCAGGCGCAGCATCGGTGTCGAATGGCCGACCAGCCGCGCGCTCAGTTCATTGCGGTCACTCAAGGCCAGACGCAGGCTGCGGTTATCCAAAACCAACCGACGCAGGGCCAGCGCACGACGCACGCTGTCGAGCAGTGCATCGCTGGCGAAGGGTTTTTCGAGAAAGTCATAAGCGCCGGCACGCATGGCCTGCACCGCCAGCGGCACGTCGCCGTGGCCGGTGATCAGCAGCACCGGTAACTCGGGATCCTGGGCATGCAACTCACTCAGCAACTCCAGGCCATCCATGCCCGGCATGCGGATGTCGCTGACCACTACACCTGGCCAGTCACGCTCAAGTTGTGCGGCCAGACCCTTGGCCTCGGAGAGCGGCAATATTTTCAGGCCGGCCAGATCCAGTGTCTGGCCGAGGGCCTGACGCAGATGCGGATCGTCGTCGATCAACACCACCTGAATGCGATTGTCGATGGTCATGCACTTCGATCCTCGGACGGTTGCAAACTGACCCCGGGAGCACCGGCGCGCAGCCGCAGGGTAATCAGGGCGCCGCCTTGCTTGTGGTTGGCGAACGACAGTTCTCCCCCGAAGGCGCGCATCAGGGTTTCACAAATGGCCAGCCCCAGACCAAGGCCTTGCGTGCGCGTCTTGGTGGTGTAAAAGGGCTCGCTGGCGCGGCCGAGGGCTTCCATGCAGAACCCCGGGCCGTTATCGCGAATGTACAGATTGACGCCCTCGGCGGTGGATTCGGCACTCAGCCAGAGTTTGCGCGGCGGGCCTTTCTCGGTGAGCGCGTCGAGGGCATTGGCCAGCAGATTGCCGAGCACCTGACGCAGGCGGGTTTCGCCAGCTTCGACCCACAGCGTGGCGGCAGGCAGGTCGCGAATCAGCTCGACTTCCATGCTGCGCCGACGTTTGGCCAGCAGCGCCAGGGCATCGTCCAGTGCCGGTTGCAAGGCGACGCTTTCCGGGGCGTGGCGATCGCGGCGGGCGAAGGCGCGCAGGTGCGCGATGATCGAGGCCATGCGCCCGGTGAGTTCGCTGATCAACTTGAGATTGCCGCGCGCATCGTCGGTGCGCTGATGATCGAGCAATACTTCGGCGTTCTCGGCGTAACTGCGGATCGCGGCCAGCGGCTGATTGAGTTCGTGGCTGATGCTCGCGGACATGGTCCCCAGAGCCGACAGTTTGCCGGCCTGAACCAGATCATCCTGAGCGCGGACGAGTTCTTGCTGAGCCTGCTCGCGCTCCAGCACTTCCTGTTTCAGGCGGCGGTTGAGGCCTTCAAGATCGCTGGTGCGTTCGGCAACCCGGCCTTCCAGTTCGCGGCGCGCTTTGGCTTCAAACGCGATGCGTTCCAGATAATGGCGACGGCGCTGCATCATCAGGCCGAGTAACAGCATCACCACCAGCAACGCCGCGCCGCCAATGGCGACCACCGTGCGCACCGGGCGATCGATCAGAGTGCGCGGGGCGAGGATGCTGACGCTCCAGCCGGTCTCGGCGATGTCGTGGGTCTGGATCAGCCACGCAGTGGGGCTGAGGTTCAGTGGCCGTGGTTCGCGGGTTGGATAAGGCTGGATCGCGGTGATGGCCGAGCGTTCGCTAGCGCTTAACACACGGGTCGAGCGAAAGCGCCATTCCGGGCGCGAGGTGAGAATGACCACACCGTTGTGGTCGGTCACCAGCAGTTGTTCCGGCGTTTTACCCCACAGGCTTTCGGTGTGGTCGAGGTCGACCTTGATCACCAGCACGCCAATGATCTTTTCGCCATTGCGCACGGCGGCGGCGAAGAAGTAACCGCGTTTGGCCGATGTAGTGCCGAGCCCGAAAAAGCGCCCGAGGCGTCCGGCCATGGCCTCACTGAAGTAAGGACGGAAAGAGAAGTTACGGCCGACGAAACTGTCGTGTTTGTCCCAGTTCGATGCGGCCAGCGTTTGCCCGCTGGTGTCCATCAGGTACATGACTTCGGCGCCGGTCTGCGCGGCGATGTTCTTCAGCAGGCGATTGGCGTTGCCTTGGGTGACGCCGTCGTCTGGCGCGCCGAGTACTGCACGCAGGGCCGGCAGGTCGCCAAGGATCTGTGGCAGCACCTCGTAGCGGTGCAGGGTGCCCAGCAGGTTGGCAACGTAGAGGTCGAGGGTCTGGCGATTCTGCCCGGCCAGTTCGCTGCGGTAATAGCGCTCGGCCAGATGTTCCAGCGGCCATAGCAGCGGCGCCAGACACAGGGCCAGCAGGGCGAGACTGCGCCAGCGAGGCCTGCGAGGAAGGGATGGTTTCATAAGCATGCGCCTGTAGGGACAGGCGCATTATGCCTAGGCTCAGGCGAAGACGTCAGCGTCCTTGAACAGCGCAGCAGCCTGATCTTTGGCGGATAGCTTCGGTGCGTCGTCCAGTTGCCAGTCGATTCCCAGATCCGGATCGTCCCAGCGAATGGCGCGCTCGGCCGACGGCGTGTAGTAATCAGTGGTCTTGTAGAGGAATTCAGCGAATTCGCTCAGTACCACGAAACCGTGGGCGAAACCTTCCGGTACCCACAGTTGACGGTGGTTTTGCGCCGACAGGCGCACCGCCACCCATTTGCCGAAATGCGGCGAGCTGCGACGAATGTCCACGGCCACATCGAGCACTTCGCCGGCAGTCACGCGGACCAGTTTGCCCTGAGTGTTTTCGAGTTGGTAATGCAGGCCACGCAATACGCCTTTTTGCGAGCGCGAATGGTTGTCCTGCACGAACTGCGTATCCAGGCCGGTCGCGTCCTGGAACGCCTTGGCATTGAAACTTTCGTAGAAGAAACCGCGCTCGTCACCAAAAACCTTGGGTTCAATGATCAGAACACCGGGCAGATCGGTGGTGATTACATTCATGAGGATTTCCAGAGATAAGTGTGAATAGCCGACATTCTTGCGCAAAGTGCCGGAGGGCGCGAGTGTTCGAATGTAAATAGCGGCAACCCGTGCGACGACGGTTAGGGGTTGCGCATCCTTTGAAGCAATGGCGATATAGGCGCCTAATAAAATTTCAGGGGTCGTTTCATGCCGCTCGCCACGTTGATTCATCGCGCCAGTTTGCCCAGCCCGCAGGTCTCCCCGGGGCAGGCGCTGCAATGGCTGGCAGAACATTACGGGCTCAGCGGCACGTTGCAGGCGCTTGGCAGCCAGCAGGACCTCAATTACCGCGTCGACACTGCCCGCGGGCGCTTTGTGCTGAAGATCTGCCGCGGCGATTACGCCCTGGTGGAACTGCAAGCGCAACACGCCGGGCTCCGATATCTGGCTGAGCACTCCGATGTGCCCGTGCCTGGGGTGATTGCGGCCAACAATGGTCAGGACCTGCTGTCGCTGGAAGCGGGCGGTGAAACAGTCCACGTACGCCTGCTCGATTACATCGAAGGCCAGCCGCTGACCGATCTCGATCATCTGGGCCAGGACGTGGTGGCCGGGTTTGGTCGTCTCTGCGGCGAGATGGATCTGGCACTGGCCGGTTTCGATCATCCGGGTCTTGAGCGCACGTTGCAGTGGGATGCTCGTCATGCCAGTGCGTTGATCAGCCATTTGTTGCCGGTGATCAAGGACGAACGGCAACGCTCGTTGATCGCCGATAGCGCCGAAAAGGCCGAGCGTCGTTTGCAGCCATTGCTGGACAAGCTGCCGGTACAGGCGATCCACATGGACATTACCGACGACAACGCCGTTTGGGCACGTGATACCCAACGCCATTGGCAACTGCAGGGTGTGATCGATTTCGGCGATCTGGTGCGCACTTGGCGTATCAGCGATCTGTCGGTCACCTGCGCGGCGTTGCTGCATCATGCCGGTGGCGATCCATTTGTCATCCTGCCGGCGGTGCAGGCTTATCACGCGGTCAACCCTCTGCAACACGAAGAATTGCAGGCTCTATGGCCATTGATCGTCGCACGGGCCGCGGTATTGGTGCTCAGTGGCGAGCAACAGGTCGGCATTGACCCGAACAATACGTACAGCCGCGACAACCTCAGCCATGAGTGGGAAATATTCCGCGTCGCTGCGTCGGTGCCCATGGCGCTGATGGAAGCGGCAATTCTCACTGCTGTCGGTCAGACCTTGCCTGCGATCAATGGCGAAGGTTTTGCGCCGCTGTTACCGAGTCTGGTCGGACGTGAGTTCGCGCTGATCGATCTCGGCGTATTGAGTCCGCATTTCGAGGCTGGCAACTGGGAGCAGGAGGGCATTGATCAGCGTCTGTTGACGGAAGCCGCAGCGGCACATGGTTTGGCGGCCAGTCGCTATGGTCAGTATCGGTTGTCACGTACCCGGCCCGACTGCGCCGATGAGCCGGAGACTTTTCCACTGCATGTCGAATTGCGCGTGCCTGGCGGCACCGCCGTGGAGGCGCCGTTTGCCGGTGTGCTGCATCTGGCGGCGGACGGCGCGTTGCAACTGGATGGGCCAGAGCTGAGCGTTTGTCTGCGCGGCGTGACGCCTTCGCTGCACAGTGGCGCAGCGCTGGTCAAAGGTCAGGTGCTGGGCGCAGTCAGTGGACCACTGATCGTGCAATTGAGCCGAGGCGCGCAACTGCATGCGCCGCTGTTCTGCACGCCGTCCCGGGCGCCTGCGTGGCAGGCCTTGTGTCCTTCTCCGGCAGCTCTGCTGGGGCTGGCCTGTGATGCTGAACCGGAACTGGATGCGAAGGCCCTGCTGGAACGTCGCGACGCCAGCTTCGCCCGCACGCAAAAACATTATTACGTCGATCCGCCGCGCATCGAACGTGGCTGGCGCAATCACCTGATCGACATGCAGGGCCGTTCCTACCTCGACATGCTCAACAACGTCGCGGTGCTCGGTCACGGTCACCCGCGCATGGCCGCCGTCGCCGCCCGCCAATGGTCGTTGCTCAACACCAACTCGCGGTTCAACTATGCCGCCGTCGCCGAGTTCTCCGAGCGCTTGCTGAAGCTGGCGCCGGAGGGCATGGATCGGGTGTTCCTTGTCAACAGTGGCAGCGAGGCCAATGACTTGGCGATCCGCTTGGCCTGGGCTTATAGCGGTGGTCGCGACATGGTCAGCGTGCTTGAGGCCTATCACGGCTGGACGATCGGCGCCGATGCCGTCTCGACCTCGATTGCCGATAACCCGAAGGCGCTGGAAAGCCGCCCGGACTGGGTGCATCCAGTGACCGCGCCGAATATTTATCGCGGGCAATTCCGTGGCCACGATTCCGCACCTGGCTACGTGCGCAGTGTTGAACATCAATTGCAAAAAATCGCCGAACAGCGACGCCAACTGGCGGGTTTCATCTGTGAACCGGTGTACGGCAATGCCGGTGGTATTTCCCTGCCACCGAATTATCTGAAACAGGTCTACGCGCTGGTGCGTGCACAGGGCGGCGTGTGCATTGCCGATGAAGTGCAGGTTGGCTACGGGCGCATGGGCAGGTTTTTCTGGGGATTCGAGGACCAGGGCGTGGTGCCGGACATCATCACCATGGCCAAAGGCATGGGCAACGGCCAACCGCTTGGCGCGGTGATCACGCGTCGGGAAATCGCCGAAGCGCTGGAGGCTGAAGGTTACTTCTTCTCCTCGGCGGGCGGCAGTCCGGTGAGCTGCCAGATCGGCATGGCGGTGCTCGACGTCATGGAGGAAGAAAAACTCTGGGAGAACGCGCAAGTGGTCGGCGGCCATTTCAAGGCGCGGCTCGAAGCGTTGATCGATAAACATCCGCTGGTAGGCGCGGTGCATGGGTGCGGTTTCTATCTGGGACTGGAATTGATCCGCAACCGCGAGACCCTTGAGCCAGCAACCGAAGAGACCGCACTGCTGTGTGATCGCTTGCGCGAACTGGGGATTTTCATGCAGCCGACCGGCGACGACCTGAACATTCTCAAGATCAAGCCACCGATGGTGACGTCGCGGCGCAGTGTGGATTTCTTTGTCGATATGCTTGATGGGGTGCTGGAAGAGGGTCTCTAGTCATCCGCATCTCCCATGTAGGAGCGAGCCTGCTCGCGAAAGCGTCGGTTCAGTCAGCACTGCTGTTGAATGAAAAACCGCTTCGCGAGCAGGCTCGCTCCCACATTTGGATTTGTGCGCATAGTTCGATTTGTATCGGCTTAAATTAAGTGTTTTTAGACGGAATACATTTTTTACGATTTTAAATACGATATTTATCGGTTATAAAGTCGCCATCGCTTTGAAAGCCTTCGACGGTTCCCAGGAGTCCAGATCCCATGACCACTTTGAAAAGTACCCCACGCGATGACGGTTTCTACATGCCGGCCGAGTGGGCGCCGCAGACTCAAACCTGGATGATCTGGCCTGAACGCCCGGACAACTGGCGTCTGGGCGGCAAACCGGCGCAAGCCGCACACGCTGCCGTGGCCAAAGCCATCGCGCGTTTTGAACCGGTGACCGTGGCCGTGTCCGCCGGCCAATACGAAAACGCCCGCGCGCGCCTCGACGTGCCGAATATTCGCGTGGTCGAGATGTCCAGTGATGACGCCTGGGTACGCGACAGCGGCCCGACTTTCGTCATCAACAATAACGGTGAAGTGCGCGGTGTGAACTGGGACTTCAATGCCTGGGGCGGTTTTGACGGCGGTCTGTATTCGCCGTGGAACCGTGATTCGCAGGTTGGCGGCAAGATCCTCGAGATCGAGCGCAGCCCGCGTTACCGCACTGAAGGTTTTGTGCTTGAGGGCGGTTCGATTCATGTCGATGGCGAAGGCACGCTGATCACCACCGAGGAATGCCTGCTCAACCGCAATCGCAACCCGCATCTGGGCCGCGAAGAAATCGAAGCGGTACTGAGCGCCAATCTGGCTGTGGATAAAATCATCTGGCTGCCCGATGGTTTATTCAACGACGAAACCGACGGTCATGTGGATAACTTCTGCTGCTACGTACGCCCGGGCGAAGTGCTGCTGGCGTGGACCGACGACCCGCAGGATCCGAACTACCCACGCTGCCAGGCCGCGATGAGCGTGCTGCAAAGCAGCACCGATGCCAAGGGGCGCCCGTTCACGGTGCACAAGATGCCGATTCCGGGGCCGCTGTACGCGACCGAAGAAGAGTGCGCCGGCGTCGATCCGGTCGACGGCACGCAGGAGCGTAATCCGTCCGTGCGTCTGGCCGGCTCCTACGTGAACTTTCTGATCGTCAACGGCGGCATCATCGCGCCAAGCTTCGACGATCCGATGGACGCCCCGGCCAAGGAAATTCTGCAGCAACTGTTCCCACAGCACGAAGTGGTGATGGTGCCGGGCCGCGAACTGTTACTGGGTGGCGGCAATATCCACTGCCTTACCCAGCAGCAACCCGCGCCGCACAAAGAGTGAGTTGAGTTGTAACAGCTTGAGTTGATTAACAAATCAGCCAGGCAATGATTAGCTCGCTATGCATCAGCTGAGGCCCGCAGTCCGACAGGACGGCGGGCTTCTTTGTATCCGCTTGTCGACAACTAAGAAATATTGGCATAGCTCTTGTATTCATCACCTGTGCACTAGGGAGGGAGGAGAACTTCAACAGTTCTGTCATAAACCTTGGATAACGTAGCCGCTCACGAACGGGGAGAGAGCGCTGAAATGAACGCCGAAGTGAACGTAGTCAGCGAGCGGACGTTGCATCCCATGGCCGTTAACGGCGAATCGCTCCAGATTGTCGCGCACTGGTTGAAGTCCAATGGAACGCGTCAGATCAGGGAACCTGATCCGCGCCGGATGATGATCGAGCGTTACCCCGCTGACCTGTTCAGCGAGGCCGAACTGGAAGCGTTATGGGCTGTGATGGAAGGATAAGAACAACAACAGGGATTGATGAAAGCGCTGCCGGGATGGCGGCGCTTTTTTATGCACGACTGTTTTGTGAACACCCATTCAATGTGGGAGCGAGCCTGCTCGCGAATGCGGTGGATCAGGTTACGACGATGTCGACTGACCTGACGATTTCGCGAGCAGGCTCGCTCCCACAGGGATTTGTGTGAAGTCAGAAACTGTAGGTGCCGGTCATCACAACGCTGCGCGGCGCGCCTGGCTGGATCTGATATTGGCTGGTCGCCGACGCGAAGTACTCGCGATCGGTGATGTTGTTCAACGCTGCACGCAAATCCCAATCCTTCATGCGGTATCCCACCAGCGCATCCCAGCGGCCATAACCTGGCAACACGGTGGTGTTGGCATTGTCGGCATAACGCTGACCGACCAGGGTCAGACCGGTTTCGCCGTACCAGCCCATTTCCGGTTTCCAGGTCAGGAACAGGCTGCCGTTGCGTTTGGCGACGTTGTTGATGCGTTTGCCTTCCAGGCCGTTGTTGTCCTTCTCAATGGTTGCATCCTGTACGCCGATGCCACCGCGCATGTACCAGTTGCCGACGATGTTGCCGGTCGCGGTCAGCTCGATCCCGCGAGAGCGTTGCAGGCCCGACAATACGGTCAGGGTCGGGTCATTAGGATCGGTGGTGCGGCGGTTGTAGAGTTCCAGGTCATAGATCGCCAGCGTGGTGCTCAAGCGATCATCCAGCCAGTCGCTCTTCACGCCGATTTCTTTCTGCTTGGTCAACTCGGGGCTCAGGTCGTTGCTGTTGCCGGCCGCACCCGGAGTGATGCCGATCAGACCGCCGCCGACGGGTGAGAAGGTTTTCGACCACGAGGCGTAGAACGAGTGATTCTGCAGTGGCGTCCAGACCAGCCCGACACGCGGGCTGGTGCTATGGCTGTCACGGTCTTCGGAGATGTTGCGCAGCTTGTTGGTCGATTCGATATCGAAGGTGTCGTAGCGCAGACCGCCGAGCAATTGCCATTGATCGTTCAGGCGCAGTTGATCCTGCACATACACCGCGCGGCTTTCGACTTCCGTGTGGCTGTTGCTGGAGACTTGCATGCTGCCGGTATGGCGCAGGTTGCGGTCGGGGCTGTAGAGGTCGAGCGACGGCACGGGACGTGCGCCAGGGGTTCTGCCGGTAGCGGCGTTATACAAGGTCGGATCGCGACGCTGGCTGCCGGTTTCAACGCCAGTGAGCAGGCGATGCTCAAGACCAAACGTATCGAAACTGCCTTCCAGTTCGAGGTTGTTGTAAATGTTGCGGGTGGTCAGATCCTGCTGCCAGTGCTGACGTGCGACCTTGTTGGTTTTGCTGTCGAAACCGGTCAGGTAAGTGTTATCGAAATCACTGTCGAGCTTGAACACACCGAGGGTCTGGCGCAGTTGCCAGTTGTCGTTGATTTCGTAAGTGAGTTTCGAGCGCAGCGACTGCGACTTGTCGTCGATAAAGTCGTGGTCGTTGCCATAAGTGGTGTCGCGACCGACATCCGCCGGACGCCCGTTGACGCCGGGAATGCCGCGATCCGGGGTGCGGTTGTAACGGCTGTATTCGTACTGCACCAGCCAGTTCAGATCCGGCGTCAATTGCCAGCTCATCGACGGTGCGAACAGTTGGCGATTGCCACTGACGCCGTCGCGGAAACTGTTTTCATCCATGTTGCCCATGTTCAGGCGCAGGCTGAGGTTGTCGCTCGGGTCGGTGCTTAGGTCAGCGTAAAGGCTGCGCAAATCTTCGCTGCCACCTTGGGCCTCGATGGTCGAGCGGCGGCCGAATTCCGGCATCTTGCTGACGCGGTTGACGATCCCGCCCTGGCTGCCACGGCCATAAAGGACAGCTGCGGGGCCTTTGAGGACTTCGACGCGTTCGATGTTGTGCAAGTCGCGCTTGTATTGGCTGTCGTCGCGGATACCGTCCAGATAGAAATCGTTGCTCGCATCGAAGCCACGGATGCGCAGGCTGTCGAAGCGAGTGTCGGCGCTGCTGCTGACGTTGGGCATACCGCTCAAAGCGTCGCCGATATCGTTGGTGCCATAGCTGGCGACGTTCGAGGTTTTGATCGAGTCTATGGCTTGCGGCACGTAACGCACCGGGGTCGAGGTGCGGGTCGCGGTGTTGCTGACGTTTACGCGTGGATCATCGGCTTGCGCTTCGGCGCTGATCGCAGTGGCGGGAAGTTCGGTCGCGGAGTAGGCAAAACCGCTGGATAGAAAAGCAGAAAGCCCAAGAGTGACGGGCGTAAGACGGAACGGGGCAGGCATTGAAAAGCGCATCCGAAAGGGTGAAGGAATTCGAGCGCGCGAATGGTAATGCTTTGCATTTACTTCCGTTAATGATTCGCTAAAAGTTCTTGTGTCGGATTGTTTCAACTTATGTCTGAGTGGACACAATCAGGCCGCTCGGACCATTCGACCGATTCAGGAAACAGACTGAAAGCCATATCAGCGTTTTTCCGCAACGCCGCGAGCACTAGTCTGTCGGCATCGCTTTTTCCCAGGTTCCTGCCGGAGTTTTCCAATGATCCTTCACTACATTTACGATCCGTTGTGCGGCTGGTGCTATGGCGCAAAACCGCTGGTGCACGCCGCGCAACAGGTGCTGCCGGTAGTCGCCCACGGCGGCGGGATGATGAGCGGCGCCAATCGTCAGAGTGTTTCGCCGCAATTGCGCGATTACGTCATGCCTCACGACCGGCGCATTGCCGAATACACCGGACAGCCTTTCGGCGAGGCGTACTTCGACGGCTTGCTGCGCGATCACTCAGCGGTTTTCGATTCGACGCCGCCAATTGCCGCCGTGATGGCGGCCGAGTCAATTAACGCAGGCGGGCTACAGATGCTGGGGCGGTTGCAGACTGCGCACTATGTAGAAGGGCGGCGAATTGCCGATTCAACTGTACTGTTGGAACTGGCCATGCAGCTGGGTTATGCACAGGAAAACTTCCACATCGTGTTTGAAGCTGTTGATAGCCAGGCGCACATAAAAGCCACTCGCCAGTTGCTGGCGCAACTGGGCGGTCAGGGTTTTCCAACCTTCGCCTTGGAGGACAACGGTCAATTCAAGTTACTCGATATCAGTCCATGGCTGGGCAAGCCGCAAGTCTTCGCTGATTGGTTGAAACAGTCGATCAAGGTCGATGAGACACACGAAAAGCCTGTGCTGTGTCGTTTGGACGGATGCGTTTAACACCACCGAATTCACTGGAAGTGCGCATTTCCGTGCAAGGACTCAGCGAAAAATTTACGTTTCTTAGACGTTTTTTACCTATTTAAAGACGATTCTTGAAATTGACACATAGTTGAGGGCGCGGCTACGATTCGGGCCAACGCCTGTGGCCAACCGCCATGACTCAAAATTAAGGAGCAGGCCCGCCATCACGTTATCGTGGGCGGGCCTTTTTGTTTCGGGGTGAAAAGAAGAGTGCAAAAGCGCCGTTTCAGCCGTTCGACACAGCGCGTTTCAACCCGTAATAAGGAAAACAAAATGTTGAACAAGCGGATCAGTCTGATCGCATTGGGGATGTTGAGCGCCACTCAGGCCATGGCTAACGACCAGGCCGAATCCAAGGGTTTTGTTGAAGACAGCAGCCTCAAAGTGCTGCTGCGCAACGCCTACATCAATCGTGACTACAAAGACGGCAACGCCGACAAATCCGAATGGGGCCAAGCGGCCATCGGTACGTTCTCGTCCGGTTTCACTCAAGGCACCATCGGTGTCGGTGTTGACGCCTTCGGTCTGTACGCACTGAACCTGGAGCGTAGCGAAGATCGCAGCGGTGCTGGCGGTATCGACTTCTTCAAGCGTGGTGACAGCGGCAAGCCGGCCAACGACCTGTCCAAGGGCGGCGCGGCGGTCAAATTCCGTCTGTCCAGCACCACCCTGACTTACGGTGACCAGATGCCGGCGCTGCCGGTGCTGAACTACGACAATTCGCGACTGCTGCCGGAAAGCTACACCGGTACCTTGATCACTTCTAAAGAGATCAAAGGCCTGGAGCTGAACGCCGGTCGTTTCACCGCCGAGTCGCGCAAGAGCGCTGAAGGCCGTGACAGCGGTGGTCTGAAGTCGATCAACGTGTTGGGCGGTAGCTACCAGTTCACCGAACACTTCAAAGGCGCGCTGTACGCTTCCGACGTTGAAGACGTGTTGAAGAAGCAATACGTGAACGCCAACTACGTGTTCCCGATCGACAAGGATCAGTCCCTGACCCTGGACTTCAACGGCTACCGCACCAAGCTGGACAACTCCTATGTCCGCGAAAGCGGTGCTACCGGTGATGACAACAAGATCTGGAGCCTGGCAGCGACTTTCGCCACCGGCCCGCACTCGTTCACCGTGGCGCACCAGCGCTCTACCGGTGACAGCAACCTGGGCTATGCCTACGGCGGTTACCAGAAAGAACAAGGTCGTGTCGGCGACGGTGGCAACACCATCTACCTGGCCAACTCCTACTGGTCCGACTTCAACGCTGAAGACGAACGCAGCTGGCAGCTGGGCTACGGCCTGGACTTCGGCGCATTCGGCGTACCGGGCCTGAGCTACAACTTCGCTTACGTGCGTGGCGACAATATCACCACCTCCACCAGCGAAGGCGGTACCGAGCGCGAGATCTTCAACCAGTTCAAATACGTCGTGCAGTCTGGCCCGGCCAAAGACCTGAGCGTGAAACTGCGCAGCTCGATCCTGCGTGTTTCGCAGAAATCCAGCGAGTACAACGTCAGCGGTAACGAACTGCGTGTGTTCGTGGATTACCCGATCAACATCTTCTGATGATCGATCGAGTGTAAGAAACTTGAGAAAAACCCCGACTGGTTCGGGGTTTTTTTTCGACGGGTTTTCGATGAAAACCGGAAAAAACCCGTGTTTTTGTCATGTGAAAGTTGTTTTAGGGGGGCTGCAAACGCCGTTTCAAACAGGGCTTTAAATGCCTGAAATTCTTTCTCATGGACGCAAATTCTCCACCTAATAGATTAGGCCGCTCAATGCAGCGGAGAATTTGGTAATGATCGTTTTGAACAGAGAAGTGGGCGAATCGCTACGGCGCGACAAATTTGTCAACGTCCAGGGTGGTGACTTCAATCTCTACGGTCATTTCGCCGACTTCGTCAGACTGACCAAAAGTTGGGAAAACATGGAGCCTGACAGTTACTACGGTCAGGCCGAAGCCGGCATGCGTTACCGTCGTTACAGCGACTTTGAGTACAACCCGAAAACCCGCGAGCTGACGCAACTTGAGCATCGCGCGTACGTGCAATCGAAAGAGAACAACGCCTACGTTGGCGGCCTGGTACGACACTTCCAGGACTTCTCCGATGAAGTGATCACTTCACCGGTGATGCGCAGCCTGATCGACACCGATTTCGAAGTGTACAAAAGCGTGCTGCCGGAAGAGCTGCACGATGAAATCTGGCAGTGCCAGATCCATCAGATCCGCATCGAGATCAAACCGGGCAAGCAACTGGAAATCACCCCGGAAGGGATTCACTGTGACGGTTACCCGTTCAGCGGTGTGCACTTCTGGGGCCGCAACAATGTCGAGGGTGCGGAGAGTCGTCTGTACGACATCCATGAGCATCAACTGGCGTCGACCACTTATCAGGAAATACTCGACACCACCTACTTCCTTGATCGCGATATGCGCCACTACGTGACCCCGGCGCGTAATACGAACACCCATGCCATGGCGTACCGGCAGATTCTGGCGATTTCCTTCTCGCGGCCCGGGACCGCTTTCGACATTGTTCGCTAATCAGATCACCCCAATCGATGGCGTCGAGTGCTCGACGCCGGTGGTGCTGCGACGCGCCACGGCCAAGGACGCGCAGCGCATGGAGCGCTTCTTCCGCCAGTTCGACGAAGTGTCCTTCTGCGAATGGCAGGACGCCAAGTGCCTGCGCGGCGTGCTGATCCAGAAAACCACCACGTCGTATCTCGCCTTCGACATCGCTGGCGAAATCGTCGGTGCGGTACTGGGCGGCATGCTCGGCAGTCGCGGCACGATCAATCATCTGGCCGTCAGCCCGCGCTATCGCAGCCAGGGCGTCGGACAACGTCTGGTTGAAGCGGCATCGTCCGACATGAAACGGGTCGGCGTGTTGCGGATGTTCCTGTTCGTCGATGATGCTAACCTCGCGGGCAAGCGTTTTTGGACTGCCCAGGGTTTTTGCGAGCCCCATGGCGAACGGACATTTGAGAGGGATCTATGAATGAAACGTCCGGCAGTGCGCCGTTGATGGTCAACCATCAGCCGTCGCGCACGTTTGCCGAAGCCAGCCCGGTCGTCGCTGGCTACTTCACGGTGTCATTCGTGTTCGGGCTGATGGCCGTCAACGCAGGCTTGCCGATGTGGCTGCCGGTGGCGATGTGTTTGTTCGTCTACGCCGGCGCTTCGCAATTCGCCGCGCTGGCGCTGATCTCCAGTGGAGCGTCGCTGACCACCATCGTGCTGACCACATTCTTGATCAACGCGCGACACATGCTGATGTCGGTGTACATGGCCAAGGCCCTGCGCGCCCTCGGTTTGAGCCGTATGGAGCGTTGGGCTTACGCCGGTGGCCTGACCGATGAATCCTTCGCTTTCCACAGTGTGAAACTCGGCACCGGCGCGCCGGTCAACGTGCGCTATCTGATCGGCTTCAACCTGTTCTGCCACACCTCATGGGTGCTCGGTGGTTTGCTCGGCGCGGTCTGCGCGCAATATGCCGCGCACCTGATCAAATATCAGCTTGATTACGCCCTCACCGCAATGATGCTCTACGTGCTGGTGTCGCTGTGCAACACCCGCAACAAGCTCATCGCTGCCGCCGCTGCCGTGCTGTGCATGGGCGCGTTGAGCCTGGTCGGCAGCTCGCCGTTCAATGTGTTTATTGCCACGTTTGTGGGCTGCGGAGTGGGTGTATGCCTGACCAAACGTTCCTGATTCTGGTGGTCGCGCTGATGATGGCCGTGACCTTCCTGCCGCGCGCCTTGCCCCTGCAAGTCAATACCGAGCACTGGCCGCCGTTTATCGCGCGGGCGCTGGAATACTTGCCGGTGGCGATCGTCGCTGCGATCAGCCTGACTCCCTTGTTGATCAAGGATCAGCACATACAGCTCGATCGCCCGGAATTCTATGCTGCGATTCCGACGTTGTTATGTGCGTATTTCAGCAAAAACCTCTTTCTCAGTGTGGCGGTTGGGACGGCTGCGTACATTGCGCTCGGCTCGTTCATGTAGCGGCAGATCGACGACATCATTCAACGCCTGGTTCGACAGCTCCGGATTGTTCACCGCCAGGCGCACTTCGAGGAAATCCTCGAAACCAGGGAAAATCGTCAGGCCGTTCTTCTGCGCGGCCTCACGCGAGACCATGCCGACCGCGTCCATCTGCGTGATCAACGACAACGTCAGCGTTTCACTGCACGAATAGACCATGCGCTGACCGTTCTCGTGATTGCCCAGCCCGGCGTCGAGAAAACGCAAAAAGCTGTGGGAATACGGACAATCTTCCGCAGGACGCACCTGAAACTTGTTGCCCAGCAACGTCAGCGGATCATTCTCCTGACCGCAATGCGCACCGACCACCTGCACCTGCACATCCGGCAAGACAATGCTCGGCAAACCCGGACGCTGCGGACCGATCAGCACCGCGAGGTCAAAGTCTTCGTTCTTCAGCTTGCTGAGATTTTCCATCGACTCGGCGTAGCTGAATTCCATCTGATAATCGGGAAACACCTCAATCAGGCGTCCGATCATTCGCCGGTTGAAGTCAGTCGACAACGTGTTGTTCAACGCAACCTTCAACGTGCGCTGCCCCGGCACTTTCAGCGCCTCGACCTTTTCTTCCATCTGTCGCGTGGCAATCAGCACTTTGTCCATATACGGCGTCAGCTCAGAGCCTTGCGGCGTCAGCGTCAGCCCTTTGTTGGAACGACGAAACAAGCGGAAACCGAACTGCTCTTCGACCTTGTTCAACTGCGCGGCCAACGCCTGCACAGTCAGGCACGAATGCTCGGCTGCGGCCGACAACGAGCCGGTCTGCACGATGCGCATGAGGTTGCGTAAGGTTCTGCTATCCATGGGTAATGCCCTCTAAAGTGGGCTGGGTATTGTTGGTTACGAGACTGCCGATCCGGCGGCCATATGCTGGGTATATTCCTGTACCTGAGCATAGTTGTCGCGGGTTTAGTAGCGAATCGATGTCCCCGCCGATGGCTGGAGGCTGACACAGGATCGGGGTTTTTGGTGACGTGGGGGTGATGGGGGTCAAAAAAAGTGCGTGGTTTTGGTGCGTGGGGGTGATTTTTCACGGGGAAATGGCTGACAACGTTAGTGGTTTTGGCCTGCGAAATACGTGGATGCGTCCTAGGCGAACTTGCGACCGAGCTGATAGCGGCGACTTGTTAAAGCAGATGAAGTGGCAGCGTCGAGACATCGAGTCTCTGTGGCTACAGTTCTGAGTGAGGTAAGCGAAGTGATTGCATCACAAGAAGCGGCCGATATGGAGTGCCAAGTTGGCAACAGGCTTCACGACGTTATTGAAATCCAAGAGCAGCCGTCCATTGCACGAATTCCTACGGACAAGACTGCCCAAGCCATGTTGGAAGCACGAACTATTCGGCAGCGGTTCGATTCGGTCGACGAAATGCTCAAATCCGGTCATATCCGAATCCCAATCAATGGGTAATGTGGTAACCAGTAATACGCTTACGGAGTTTTTTTATCGATTTATTCGTATATGTACTAGTATCAAAGCAAGACAAATCTGGAGAGGCTTAATGACTACCTCATCCCCAGCCCTCACCCCACGCGAACAACTAGACGCCCCCGAAGCCGGCCGCGTCGCGCTGAAGTTTTTCTTCAACCTCATGGAACGTTGGGGCTGCAGCGCCGAGCAGCAACGCACATTGCTGGGCGGCGTCGGCAACACCACGTTCTACAAATACAAGCACCTGCCGAACATACGTCTGCCCAATGACACCCTTGAGCGCATCTCCTACCTGATGGGTATTCACAAGGCGCTGAGCATCATCTTCAGCAACAGCCGCGACCGCGCCTACACGTGGGTCAGCAGCCCAAACACGGCGCCGCCGTTCAATGGGCGAACGGCGCTGGATTACATGCTCGCCGGACGCGTAGTCGATATCGCCGATGTACGCCGCTACCTCGATGGGGTGCGCGGTTGAAGGCGCTCGATTTGGTTGTTGTGGCCTGGCCGCGAGCCTATCGGATCGTCAACAGCAGCTTCCCGCCGATTGCGCTGTTCGAAGACGTGCTCGATCCCGAAGACCTGGAAGTTGCCTACGCGCTGGAAGCGCTGACCAACGATCGGCTGATCGAACAGGCCGGGATTCTCGCCCGAGTGCGACCCGAAGATCGACTCTCTGGCCCCGGCTCGACTCCGGTGATGGCTGCGTTCACCCACATCGGCAAACGCAGTCGTTTCTGCGACGGCACCTTCGGCGTTTACTACGCTGCGAGCAGTCAGGCTGCTGCCATCGCCGAGACCTGTTATCACCAGGAACGATTTCTTGCGGCGACCCAAGAAGCGGACCTTGAATTGACCATGCGGACTTACGTTAATCGGGTGATTAAACCGTTACACGACATTCGCCACGATCACCCCGAACTGCATAATCCGAATCCTGAGGCTTACGGGCCGTCTCAGCTATTCGCCCGGCAACTGCGCGAAACCGAGGCGTGGGGGCTGCTCTACAACAGCGTTCGCCTGCCGGGCCATGAATGCATCGCCGCGTTTCGACCTCCAGCGGTTTCGATTCCAAAGCAGGGCAAGCATTTGCGCTATGTGTGGAGTGCACGTCAGCAGAAGATTTCGTTTGTGCTTGAGATCAGTCAGGTCTGAAACGCAAAAGCCCTCGCATCGGCGAGGGCCTGACACCGGCGTTTACATCAACGGCTTGTCCGGCGGCACATCCATCACTTTCACTACATCATCGATCAGCGCTTTGCTCAATTCCTGCAAATACTGCGAGGCATAAGCGTGAAGATCAGGATCGCGCGAGACTGAAGTGTCCGCAGTGAGTAGTCGAGAGATGTGAAGCAAGTGTGAGGCGTGGGAAAGGGCGGCGATTACCGGCACACCACGGTTGGTGCGGAACATCGCTTGATTGGAGTGGAAGGAAAAGTGGGTGAGGCCAAGGGTTTTCAGATCTTGAGAATGGGTCATTTCGCTTCACCTGCCGTTCGAGATGGGCGGTGTGAAGTGACCGATGTTGCTGACGGATCAATGGCTTTCATTTGTTAACTCCCTGTATCAAATGAGAGCTGCCAATTCGTTATCAGACGAATGGGTGGCAGCTATGCGCGGGCTGATAAACCGGAGATACAGGAACCCGGCAGACCCGAAGGTCTCCCACGCACAGCCGCCATTGCACAGTAATGCAGACGCAAAAAATGCGCCGGCAAACGTGAGTTGGGGCGCTGGTGCGCCTGTATCTTACCCGGGTTATCAGGCCCGGTCGCTGAATTGGCAGCGACGGGTTTGACGGTAGCTTGGGGAGTGTCAGGCGTGCAATCGTGGCCAGTAGTGGCTTTGCTTGCTTGTCGTTACAACAAATTTCTCAGGATTTCGCGCCATGCGTTTTGTCAGTGACGGCATGTCCTTGGCCTTTTCTAAGCAACAAAACGAGGAGATCAGCGATGGTCGATGAACTGGAGCAATTCCAGCAGGACTTACTGGAGTCTGTACGTCAGATGAACGCCGGTGAGGCCGCGCGCGTAACGCAAATGCCGCTCTCTGCGGCGGAGGAACAAAGCGTCGAGGCATCAAGCACTCTTGGACTGGGAAACCAGGTTGCCATTGACTCCGCCGGTTCAGTGAGCTGAGAAACACTGCTCATGCAATTACGCTTTTTTATGGGCACACCATAATTATTGCCAGTTCATAATTTGGCATAAAAGCGGAAATTCGGGCGTTTTAGGCAAAAGCCATGTTTTGTGGGAGAAGGGCGTCTGGCGATTAGATCGACGTGTGCGGAGGAGAGGAGCTATTTCTACTGAAGCAGAAACGCTGCCAAAAATATAAACACCCCAGAAACAACAAAGCCCCTGCATTTCTGCAGGGGCTTCGTTTTGTATGGTGCCGGCACCAGGAGTCGAACCCGGGACCTACTGATTACAAGTCAGTTGCTCTACCAACTGAGCTATACCGGCGTGTGGGCGACGATTATAGCGACTGGATAATTTCTGTAAACCCCTGAATTCAGACTATTTTTGCATGTCTGCAAATCAGGCCCTGCGCAGCACATTTCGCAGCGTTTGCACGGCCTTCACAGTGCGGCTGTTTTGCAGGGCAAACAATTGCGCTTCGGCCTGTTCGGCGCGGTTCAGGGCGTCGGCGAGTTGTTGCGCGGTGTCGAGTTCGCTGGGGCTCAGTGGGTGGGCGAGGGCGTGGCCCTTGCAGAGCTGGAAGTTGTCGAGGTTGCACGGCGGGATGTCGAACGCGGGTTTGAGGTTGTGGTGTTCGTCGGCGAGGAACCAGGTGTTGAGGCCGTCGAACAGGATTGACTGGTAGCCGGCGTCGGTGACCAGGTGTTCCCAGGTATGGTCGCGTTGCCATGGGGTTTCGATGACGATGATCCATGGACGGAAGCGGCTGAAGTCCATGCCGCGCAGGACGGTTTCTTCGTGGCCTTCGACGTCGATTTTGAGGAAGTGGATCGGGCGGTCGGCGGCGTATTGTTCGCAGATCGAGGTCAGCGTGCGGGCTTGGACGGTGAGGCTGCGCACATCCATGCCGAGGTCTTTGCGTTGTTGGGCGACGGCGGGGTCGGCGGTGGAGAGGCCGGTGCCGGGAATGCCGTAGAAGGTCATTTCGCCGGGCTGGTCGCTGGCGACGCACTGTACGGTCGCGTCGCGTGGTCGCGCTTGGCACAGTGCGTCGTAGTAATTTTGCATCGGTTCGACGTTTACGCCGTGCCAGCCGTGATCGTAGAAGGCTCTGGTAACCGAGTCGTGGCTCGGGTCGTTGGCGCCGACATCGATGTAGAAGCCGTGCTCGAACTGTTTGAGTGCGCGCCACAGGCGGACGTCTTCAAAATTCTGTGCGTAAGAAATGAACGTCACGGTCGCTTCCTGTCGGTCAGATTTTTCTTGTTTGAATGTGCGCTGCCGGCACGCTGTGACCCTGTATAGCAAGGGTGGCAAGCCGCTGCAATTATTCGCTGGGCGCTGCTGATTTTCGGCGGTTATGTCGTTTTGATTGGCGGCTTATGCACAACTGAGTGGCCCGACTACGCGCTTAGGCCGCTTTTTGTGGACGCGTTCTCATTTTGTTCGCAAATCCCTGTTTTATTGGTTTTTTCTTTATGTGAACAAAAAATGACCAGTGCTGTTTCAACGCCGAAACAGGCGTGGATATTGGATCCGAGTAAAAACCATCAACAGAGTTATCCACAGGCTGGCGGTGGTTTATTCGCGTTCGGCCAACAATAGGAAATTGCGTGGCGTCAGGGCTGATTCGCAAAAAGTGCCGAGACGTACGACGTATCCCTGTTCGGCGAGGAAAAGTGCCCGATCAAGGTTCAGCCAAAGCTCCACTGGTCGTCGGAATAATCCGCGCAGCAGTTCCAGGTTGCGCACTTCGGCCAATCGTTGCCATCCCGCCGCTTCCAGTGCCGTCCAATCCGGTGTGCCGACTGTGGATAACTCTTTGAGATCGGCCAGATCGCGGCAGTAATCGGCGAACGGTTTATCCAGCCAGGCGCTGGGCAACGAAGGTGTGGGCAAGTACTCATCGACGCCGCGCACTTGTCGTTGCAGCAGGTCGAAGGCGAGGCGACGGGCCATCGAGGCGTCGCGTTGGCGTCGGACGCGAGCACCGGCGGTGACGGTTTCGCTCATCGGTAACGCCAGATCTTCCAGCGAGAGCTGTAGGAGCGATTCTAATCCGACGCAGGACAAAGCCTGATATTCGCTTCTGCCAATACGGTTGTAGCAGCAAGGCGCGACCGCCATTTGCTGGCAACCTGTGGCGCTGGCCAGTTGCATTAACCGCACATGCAGATCGCCACACGCGTGGAGGGCGACGGGCGTGTGGTTCGCGCTCAATACCGCAGAGGCGTTCGTCGCCAGTACGTCCTGCTCCACATGCAAAGCATGCAAGTGATGACGCTGACTCAACGCCTGTCCGCTGGCGACCAACAGAGGATCGTATTCAACGCAAGTCAGTTGCTGCCCCGATCCCAACAAGCGCCGCCCCAAATGCCCCTTGCCCGAACACCAATCCAGCCAATGCGTCGGCTGCGAGGCAAAGGACAAGCGACGGGCAAACGCCTCGATCTGCTGCCACTTGCGCCCCGGTACATCTACATTCAACCGATGCCCCGCAGCTTCCAGCGTCTGCCCCGGCAACTCACCCACTGCGCTCAACTCAGCCGACAACGCCGCCAACGAAGCAAACGGCTCCGGCGCATCAGCAAGGTCAGCAGGTTGGTTGTGAGCGTTTTCCGCGTCTTCCAGCGACCGCCCGCGTAGCCACAAGGCCAGCTCCGGGTAGGACGCTTCCCAGGCAAGCGAAAGATGTGTGAACGGTCGAGGTTTCCACAGTGCCTGATGCTCAATCAAGAAAGCATCCAACGCCGTGAAGCGGGCGAGTAAGTCCTCGCCCGTCAGCACGTAGGAAGTATCAACGTCCTTGGCAGGCATCGACGCGCAGCCAGCGCTCCAACAGCTTGAAGCCGCGGACCAGCACGTAAGCCATCAGCAGATAGAACACGCCCGCCGCGAAAAAGATCTCCACCGGCAGATAGGTGCGGGCGATGATCGTACGGGCCATGCCGGTCAGTTCCAGCAAAGTCACGGTGCTGGCCAGCGCACTGGCCTTGAGCATCAGGATCACTTCGTTGCTGTAGGCCGGCAGACCGATGCGCGCGGCACGCGGGAGGATGATGTAGAACATCGCTTTCGGTTTGGACATGCCCAAGGCCCGCGCCGCTTCGATTTCGCCCGGAGGAATCGCCTGAATCGCTCCGCGCAGAATCTCGGCGATGTACGCCGCTGTGTGCAGGGTCATGGTCACGGTCGCACACCAGAACGGATCGCGCAGGTACGGCCACAACGCACTTGCACGCACCGCGTCGAACTGCGCCAAACCGTAATAAACCAGAAACAGCTGAACCAAAAGTGGCGTGCCACGGAAAAAGAAGATGTAGGCGTAAGGCAGCGAACGCACGTACCAGAGCTTGGAGGAGCGGGCGATGCCCAGCGGAATCGCCAGCAGTAGACCGGCAATCACGGCGATGGCGACCAGTTCCAGGGTCAGGGTCGCGCCCTGCGCCAGTTTCGGCAGCCACTTGATGATGACTTCCCAGTTCATTAAGCGCTCCTCGCAAAGCCGCGTGCGGCGCGTTTTTCCAGGAGGTGCATGCCGGTCATCGCCAGCACGGTCAGGCCCAGGTACATGATCGCGGCGACCATATAGAAGGTGAACGGTTGTTTCGATACGGTCACGCCGATCTGTGCGTGGCGCATGATTTCTTCCAGGCCGATCACCGAGACCAGCGCGGTGTCTTTCATCAGGATCATGAACAGATTGCCCAAGCCTGGCAGGGCGATACGCCACATCTGCGGCATGATCAACCGGGTGAAGATCCGCCATTTCGACAGGCCCAGGGCCTGGCCGGCCTCACGGTGGCCTTTGGGAATGGCGAGGATCGCACCACGAAACACTTCCGTGGCGTAGGCGCCGAAGCACAGGCCCAGTGCGATTACGCCGGCGGCGAAGGCGTTGAGTTGCAGGTCGGGGTTGCCGAAGAACTCACCGAGGGCGCGCATCAGGTTGACCGTACCGAAGTAGATCAACAGCACCCAGAGCAATTCCGGGACGCCACGCACCAACGTGGAATAAGTGCCGCCAAGCCATTGCAGCGGCTTGTACGGGGAAGTCTTGGCCAAGGCGCCGAGCAGACCGAGCACCAGTCCCAGGCACAGGGCGGTGAGGGCCAGTTGGACGGTCATCAGCGCGCCGGCAGCGAGGGCCGGGCCGAATCCGTAGAGGTCGATAATCATGGAGTTCTGTTCAAATTGCGGCAGGCAAAGTCGGGAGCCGGCGCCGAGGCATCACGGCGCCAGTCCCACAGGTCAGGATCAGTAGATGCTGAACGGGAAGTACTTGTCGTTGATCTTCTTGTAGGTACCGTCAGCGACGATTTCCTTCAGGGCAGCGTTCAACTTCTCACGCAGGGGGTCGCCTTTACGCACAGCGATGCCGATCTTGTCGCTTTCGACAACCGGGTCGCCTTTGAACTCGTAGTTCTTGCCGGCGTCGCTTTTCAGCCAGTCATAGTTGGCGTACTTGTCGGCGAGGATCGCGTCGACACGACCGGAGGTCAGGTCGAGGTAGGCGTTTTCCTGGGTGTCGTAGAGGCTGACCTTGATGTCATCGGCGTAGGTGTCTTCCAGCCAGGTGCCGGCCAGGGTCGCACGCTGGGTACCGATGGTCTTGCCCTTGAGCGAGTCCTTGTCGGTTTTGAAGTCGACGTTTTTCGGGGCGATGAACTGCAGCTTGTTCGAGTAGTACGGGTCGGTGAAGTCGACCGCGCCTTTGCGCTCGTCGGTGATCGACAGCGAGGAGATCAGGAAGTCGAACTTCTTCGCGTTCAGGGCCGGAATGATGCCGTCCCAGTCGGAAGTGACCACGGTGCACTCGACCTTCATCTTCGCGCAGAGGGCGTCGCCGATGTCTTTGTCGAAGCCGACCACGTTGCCGCTGGCGTCTTTGTTGTTGAACGGCGGGTAGGCCGCTTCGATGCCCATCTTCAGGGTTTCAGCCATGGCACCGGCGCTGAACGCGAGGGTGACGGCGGCGGCCAGGAAGACCTTCTTGAAATTCTGCATGCATGTTGCTCCGTTAGCGGTTGCTGGACATGAATTGTTTGCAGCGCGCCGAAAGCGGGTTTTCGAACACCTGCTGAGGCGATCCTTGCTCTTCTATAAGGCCTTGGTGAAGGAACACCACTTCGCTGGAGACCTGACGGGCGAAGCCCATTTCGTGGGTCACGAGCAGCATGGTGCGGCCTTCTTCGGCCAGTGCGCGGATGACACTAAGTACTTCCTGAACCATTTCCGGGTCAAGCGCCGAGGTGGGCTCGTCGAACAGGATCACCTTCGGTTGCATCGCCAGCGTGCGGGCGATTGCCGCGCGTTGTTGCTGGCCACCGGACAATTGCGCCGGGTAAGCGTGGCGCTTGTCGGCGATACCGACCTTGGCCAGCAGCGCTTCGGCGACTTCGATCGCTTCAGCCTTGCTCTGGCCGAGCACGCGGCGCGGTGCCTCGATGATGTTGTCGAGGATGCTCATGTGCGGCCACAGATTAAAGTTTTGAAATACAAAACCAATCTCGGAGCGCAGGCGGTTGATCTGTTTGCCGTCGGCGGCAACCAGTTCGCCATTCTTGGCAGCCTTGAGCTTGAGTTCTTCACCGGCCACCAGGATCTGGCCCTGATGCGGGTTTTCCAGCAGGTTGATGCAACGCAGGAACGTGGAC
>NZ_JBIUVX010000003.1:0-22266 GCF_044743175.1 Pseudomonas sp. NPDC087690 | reverse complement strand
GGCGTGGCCTCAGCCATGTGCGTTCCTCATCTATGTTGCGCTCCAGCTGTTGGATGGCCGTCCTGGCGAGGCGGCCAAGCTAGCATAGCGTTTCAATGGCAGCCAACAGCGCTACGAGCGGTAAACGGGTGGCATGTGGCAGGTTGTCGCATCGGCGCAGCAGACTGTCGCCCCATCAACAACCGAACGGGTGTTTGATCATGTAAACCCGCGGGTGTCGCGTAAAAAAAGGCGCGATGTTGCCAGCTTTGGCGGGGTGTTGGAAGCGCTATCCGGCCGAACGTACAGGATTCGCCCTTTTATTGTGCGCCCCACACTTTTTCAGTGTGTTTCTGGTGCGCGCATTCGTCCTGAAAGTGAGTCGCAGGGTAACGCTCTGGCGAATAGCCATTAATCTCAAGGACTTGCGATGACCGTCCGGTCGCGTGCAAGACCCCAGCCCAGAACGTTTTGAAATATTTTGGCGCAATTATTGCGTGCAGAATAAGGAACGCCCCGTTGGATTCTTTTTACGAGAAGGAAATACCAGACGGGCCGGACGCAATCGCTTTCCTCGCAAAGGTAGTTTCGATGAGCAGTACCCCAAGCTCCAATGGCCTCGAACAGGGGCTCAAACCGCGTCATGTGACCATGTTGTCGATCGCCGGTGTCATCGGCGCCGGTCTGTTCGTTGGCTCCGGCCACGCCATCGCTGCCGCCGGCCCTGCCGTGCTGTTGGCTTATGCCGCCGCCGGTACCCTGGTGGTGTTGGTGATGCGCATGCTCGGCGAAATGGCTGTTGCCTCGCCGGACACCGGTTCGTTCTCGACTTACGCCGACCGTGCCATCGGACACTGGGCTGGCTTCACCATTGGCTGGCTGTACTGGTGGTTCTGGGTATTGGTGATTCCACTGGAAGCCAACGCCGCCGCCACCATCCTGCACGCGTGGTTCCCGGGTGTGGATATCTGGGCCTTTGCCTTGGTCATCACCATGCTGCTGACCATCACCAATCTGTTCAGCGTAAAGAATTACGGCGAATTCGAATTCTGGTTTGCCCTGATCAAAGTGTTGGCGATCATTGGCTTCATCGCCCTCGGTCTGGCCGCGATTTTCGGCTTCCTGCCGAACAGCCAGGTCAGCGGCGTGTCGCACCTGTTCGACAGCGGCGGCTTCCTGCCAAACGGCATGGGCGCGGTGCTGGGTGCAATCCTGACCACCATGTTCTCCTTCATGGGTACCGAAATCGTCACTATTGCGGCTGCGGAATCGAAGAACCCGGGCAAGCAAATCTCCAAGGCCACCAACTCGGTGATCTGGCGGATCGGTTTGTTCTACCTCGTCTCGATCTTCATCGTTGTCGCCTTGGTGCCATGGAACGATCCTACGCTGGCCAACCTCGGTTCCTACCAGACCGTGCTTGAGCGCATGGGCATCCCGAACGCGAAAATGATTGTCGACATCGTGGTTCTTGTCGCGGTGACCAGCTGCCTGAACTCGGCGCTGTACACCTCGTCGCGCATGCTCTTCTCCCTCGGCAAGCGTGGCGATGCTCCGGCCATGTCGACCCGCACCAACAAAAGCGGCACGCCTTACTGGGCGGTCATGCTGTCGACTGGCGCGGCGTTCCTGTGCACCTTCGCCAACTACGTGGCACCGGCTGCGGTGTTCGAATTCCTCCTGGCGAGCTCCGGCGCCATCGCCCTGCTGGTGTACCTGGTGATCGCCTTCTCGCAACTGCGCATGCGTAAACAGCGTATGGCCCGTGGTGAGAAGATCGTCTTCAGCATGTGGCTGTTCCCGGGCCTGACCTACGCGGTGATCATTTTCATCATCGCGGCCCTGACCATCATGCTGTTCCAGGAAGCGCATCGCGTTGAGATCCTCGCGACTGGCCTGCTGAGTCTGATGGTGGTGGCGACCGGTCTGCTGGTGGCACGCCGACGTCGTCAGGAAAAGCTCAGTGTTGCCGTGGCACGGTAATTCAATCTGCTTTCCTGGACGTGAGGCCAGGCGACCGCGATCAGAGATGATCGCGGTCGTTTTCATTGGGCATTCCTCAAATCGATCCAGGCATGCTGTGATGGACACAGTGATGGCGAGATAGTAGCCTTCTCCGTAAATGTGTATCCCGGTGTTACGGGTGCATTGGAGTTTCAGGACACGGATTGTTCGTCACGCCCCCGCCTTGCAGCCAAAGCCGTCGACCCTTTCCAGCCTGCTCCTCATCGTGCGCGTCAGCCTCGGTGCATTTTCTGTTGCCGACTTTTCAAGAGCGGCACGCAGTAGAAGCTGAGTCGAATTGGCCCGGCCATTCAGCGACCCCCATCAGGGCATCAAGGAGAGACATGCATGGCGTTTACATCGGTTGTATTCAAAAACCCTAATACCGGTGCGATGAAAGAAGCGCCGATCGGCTTTTCGTGGACTGTGTTTTTCTTCAGTTTCCTGCCGCCGCTGTTCCGTGGTGACATCAAATGGGCCGCGATCATGTTTGTCCTGGCCTGCATGACCTTCGGCTTCAGCAATATCGTATTCATGTTCATCTACAACAAACTGTACGTACGTGACTTGATCGGCGCCGGTTACAAGGCTCAATCCATTGCCAGTGGCGACCTGAATTACGTTAGCTCGAAAATCGGTATGGAGATCCCGCGGCTGGAAGCAGCGGCTATCTGATAGCGAAAATCCGGCTTAAAAAAACGGGCGCAATCATCACTGATTGCGCCCGTTTTTTTTGCGCCCGGAATTAACGCCAGGCGTTATTCGGCTTTCGCTTCGCTGTCGTCTACCGATTTACTGTAAGTATCCAGCGCTATCCCGAAATCGGTGATGAACTGTGGCTCGCTCAGCCAGGCCTGGGCCTCTTCGATCGTTACGCCTTCGGCCCACATGCGGTAGTCGATCAACATGTCGGCGGCCAGGTGGGTGGCGGCCATGCCTTCGTTTTCAGCGTTTTCCATATCGAGCAGGTCAGGATGATCGACGATGATGAACGCCAGTTCCCGCAGTAGCGTCAGCAGCATTTCGTTGCGGCTGATGGCTTCGGCGTCGCGCATTTTGCTGAACATCGCCAGGGTGTATTCCGGGATCGGCTCGGCGAGGTGATCGAGGTCTTCGTCCTGCTCCAGCGGCTTGCGGCCGACCATACGGATTTGCTTGGCTTTGGCCTTGGCGCGCTTGGCGCGTTTCTGTTGCTTGTTCAGGGATGCCATGGGAACTCAGTTCTTCTGTTGGGTTTGCGCGGCGATCGCGTCGGACGCCGCCACATAGTCGGCCTGGAAGGCCGGGGATTCGATCCACGCCAGCGCGCCGGCCTCGTCGGTTTCCTGTGACCACTGACGATACTCGATCAGCGCGGCGAGGATGAAGTCCATCGCGCCCTCTTCGCCTTCCTGTTCATAGACCAGTTCCAGCAGCGGATCTTCGAGGAACGCAGTGCACAGGGCCTGCTGGCTGATCTTCTCGGCGTCGATCATCTTTTTGAACAGCTCGGTGAGGTCCACCGACTCGAAGTCGATACGATCATCGTTCGGGTCCAGCTCGACCGGGGCTTCGGCGCGTTTGGTGCGGTTTTGCTTGGCCTTGGCTTTGGCCCGGGTGGCGCGTTTTTGCTGCTTGTTGGCGGAGGCCATGATGTGTTCCGTCGTGCGTTGAGAGAGGCTCAGCTGCGCGGGACTTGCCGCCCGGGTGTGTCGGGGGCCAGTGTGCCGGTTTGCAGCCAGGTCAGAGCGATGGGCCATAGTGTGGCTTGGTATGCGCTGCGAAAAAAGCCGAAATGTCCGACTTGTTGTTCGCCGATGTCCTGTGGGGTGATGCGCAGGTGGGTTTTTCGCGCGATGCTGAAGTAGCCGAGCAGGCGTTCGATGGCGGCAATCGTGCCGTACGGATCATCACTGATGCTGATGGCCAGGGTCTGCGCGCTGACGTTGGCGAAGGGCAGGGCGCCGGCTCTTTTCAGCAATGCGCGACCGCTGGGGCGCCGTTCGTAACGCGCGGCAGGGGTGCTCCAGTCGCGCACGACGCCGATTGGCGTGTCCTCCAGCCAGCCGAAACGTTTGCCGGGAAAATAACCGCAGAGCAGCGTCATCAACGGCATCAGCAGATGCCATTTGCCGAACATCCGCCAGCGATGTTCGGGGGCGTAATCGCGCCAGTAGGCGAATTGTGCGCCGACAGTGACCAGCCGTCGGATATCTCGCCCGGACTCTGCCAACCCCGCCGCACAACCACCGAAACTGTGACCGACCACATCAATCGGCTGGCCGGGAAACGCCCGGTGCGCGCGTTTGAGCATCGCTTCGAAATCCAGGGCGCCCCAGTCTGTCCACGAAGCATCCAGCCCTCTGATTGAGCCGTGTCGTGATTCGCCAATGCCGCGATAGTCATAGGTGATCACGTCAAAGCCATTGGCGAACAGATATGCTGCGAATCGCGAGTAGTGACGGCAGCGCACAGATGTCGCCGCGTTGATGATGACCACCGGACGCTGGGTATCGTGCAGCGAATGGCACCAGGTGAAACCACCCAAGGCAAAACCGTCGGCGGCGGCTTCCTTGAAGGGTTTACCTTGCGCGTCCGTCAGAGTTGCTGATCTTGACGGCATGTCCTGCATAGCGGGCGTGTCCTGACAACTCATCGCACTCGACCTTGACGGTTAAGCTGCCAACGATAGCCGCAGTGCCGCCCCGCAACAAACCGCAGAATTCATTCAGTGGATTCAGTCAGCAGGCGTTCCTCGATCAAGGCCTGTTCGCGATTGAGCTCTGCGCGTAATTCTTCCTCACTTGGCAAGATCGTTTTGTAGCTGCTGGCGAACAGTTGTTCGTTGCCCTTGAGCATCGAGTAGCGCGCCACCGACTCACTGCTCTCCGCGCAAAGAATGATCCCGACGGTCGGCTGGTCGCCCTCGCTGCGCTTGAGTTCGTCGTACATGCGCACATACATGTCCATCTGCCCGACATCGCGGGCGCTGAGCTTGCCGCGTTTAAGGTCAATGATCACAAAGCATTTGAGCAGGTAGTTG
This sequence comes from Pseudomonas sp. NPDC087690, assembly GCF_044743175.1. Taxonomy (NCBI): domain Bacteria; kingdom Pseudomonadati; phylum Pseudomonadota; class Gammaproteobacteria; order Pseudomonadales; family Pseudomonadaceae; genus Pseudomonas; species Pseudomonas sp. NPDC087690. The sequence goes on along the minus strand of NZ_JBIUVX010000003.1, from coordinate 17,261 downwards.
TAGAACACCAGATCGATGTACAGATCGACGCCGTCGGTACTGATGCGTTGTTGCCGAGCGACGAAGGAAAAGCCTTTGCCCAGTTCAAGGAGAAAACCCTGCAGGTGGTCGATGAGGGCTTGTTCCAGACCACTTTCCCTGACCTTGCCCGCTGACGGCAGGCCGAGAAACTCGAGCATGACCGGGTCGCGAATGAACTCGCGCGGGCTGCATTTCAGCGCTTCGATATTGGTGGTGGCTTCTTCGATCACATCGGCTTTGTCTCGACTCATGAGCAGCCGCTCGTAGTAGAGCGTCAGGATCTGTCGATCGAGGGCGCGGCTTGACCAGTTCAGGTTGGCGCATTCATCCATATACCAATGGCGTGCTTTTTCGCTTTCGACCCGCAGTAGCCGGCGATAGTGGGTCCAGCTCAATTCAGGACGCAGTGCGTCTCGAATTGGAAATTTTTGATAAAACAGGCGCATCTTCCACAAATTGGTTTCATCAAAGCCTTTCCCGAACTGCCCAGTCAGATCCTTCGCCAGCAGGCCAATCAGCTGTTTGCCATAGCCAGCACGCTGGGCACCATTCTGCTCAAATTCGACGATATGCCTGCCGATCTGCCAGCAGGTCTGCACTTGAATCGTATCAACCGCTCGCAGCACTTTTTGCCGCGCCTGACGAATCAATTCGCCTAGCTCCCCCAGCAATGAATCAATTTTCGGGTCTTGCGTATCAGCAGGTTTCAGCTGGTTCATCGGGACTTCCGCGTCATTGGGAACAGACGTAAAAGCATGCCAACCGTCGCCGTTTGCGTATGTCGGGACAGACGGCAAAGTTCGCAGGAAGCAGCGATGGGTGTTGCAGGACGTTGCCGATGAAAGACGCAATTGACGGTATTGGTCTGTAGTCCATTTCGTACACCCGCCAACTTCCAATCAATCTAAAACCCCACCCGATATGCAAAATCTAACAGGCGTAACGGTTGGGCTCTGCCAGAGCCCGGGATGTTGGCAGCGGTGCGGCGCGCAATCTGGTGTTTCATTGGGATGGCGAGCAATAGCGATATTGCAGTCACAGCGGTTCTGGACAGGGTCTTGCTGCCAGTCGATTACGCCAACACTCTCTGAATGCGGCCTTTGCTTATCGCTTTGTGCGCTTGCCTTTGGGGGTGGCCAATGGCTCCTGCACCTTGCAATAAATCCAAAGCCCGAACAGCCCCATCAGCACCATGAACACGGTGCCGATGCTTTGCTTGAGGAACTCTGCCTTGAACTGTCGAGGTTGCAGGGCCAGGGTGTAGGTGCTGCGAGGGCCGCGATTATTGGTGGTGATGGAGCCGGTGATCCAGCTGTCGACCAGCATCCAGATCGATGCGCCGATGGCGAAGGCCATCAGTACGACAACGAGCAGGGTCAGCCAGTAAGTCACGCGGCTTGGCCGATACGGCGGCGGATGGGGCAGTGGCACGCGGGTTCGTTTCTGGTTCATTGCAGGATTAGCCCTCTTCCGCTAGGGAAGCACAGGTTCCTCGCGCGAGTCAGCCAGTTTCAACCGTACATTCGATGGTCCTGTGGCGAGGTGCGCGCATTCGGCAATCACTCGCAGTATCTGCATCACCGCCGGTGACAGGGTCGTACCCAGGCAGATGCGCAGGCCGGTGGATGGCTGCCCATCGGCGAAAAAGATCCCACTGCCGGCCACATGACAACCGCGCTCACCGGCCAGGCGTTCGAGTGCCGACATGTCCGTATGTGCGGGCAGCTTGATCCAGTGGATGAACCCTCCGCGCGGCGGCACGTAGACGGTTGCACAGGGGAAGTCGTTGCGTACCAGCGTTTCGACATGGTTCGTCAGCGACGACAATTGCGACCTCAGCCGAGCGCAATGCTCCTCCATGTAGCCACGCCCTATGAATTCGTTCAGGACATTTTGCGCGAGGCTCGAAACTGCCAGATTGCGCGAGAACATTTGCGCAAGAATCGCCTCGCGGTATTTCCCGGCGACGCACCAGCCGACGCGGTAACCCGGCGCGACCGTTTTCGAAAATGATGAGCAGTAAATCGTCTGCCCGCTGCTGTCGTAGCTTTTGATCGCGCGCGGACGTTCTCCTTCAGGCACCAGATCAAAGAAAATATCGTCTTCGATGATCGGCACATCCGCTTCGCGGGCAATTTGCGAAAGCCGTGCCCGGGTCTCATCGGGCATGATGAAGCCGCGGGGATTCTGCAGGGTGGGATTGAGAAAAATCACTGAGACTTTTTTCTGCTTCAGGGCTTCTTCGAGGTGATCGACGTCGATGCCCAGTGTGCCGTGGGTGCGAATCGGCAGGGCACGCATGCCCAGCCGTTCGATGGTCTGCAGGATGCCGTAGTAGGTCGGTGTTTCGATGGCCACTGTCGAGCCTTTCGTCGCGACGGCTTCGAGTGCCAGTTCAAGCGCGACGGTGTCGCCCGAGGTCACGAGGATATCGTCTGGCCCGCAAACGACACCGCGCGTCAGCATCAGCCCGGCAATGCGCCGACGTAAGGCTGGAAGGCCGGGCGGTGCCACCAGACCGGTCAGAGAGTTGTCGGCCTTGCCGGCCATCACCGAAAGGCATTTGTTCAATAGCACGTGCGGCGTCAGATCGCTGTGCAGCACCGCCGAACTCAATGACGCCGTGGTGCGCGAGGCTGCTTGGGAGAGCATCGCGACCACGGCATGGTTGACGTTGACAGTGACGCTGGAGAGGTCGAAACCGCTGGCCGGTTTGGCCCGACCGGCCGCGGAAACGAAATAGCCGACGCGCGCGATGGTGGAAACGTAGGCATCGGCTTCCAGGTCAGCCAACGCGCGCTGGACGGTGGTGATGCTGGTTTCGAACATTCGGGCCAGAGACCGGATCGACGGCAGCTTGGATTCGGCTGCCCATTCACCACTTTCGATCTGACGAATAATCCAGTCCTTGACGATTCGCCAGCGCTTGTCCGGTAGATCAAACCTGTCCATAAGTTCTCTTGGTCATTCCTGGAAACAATTCAGAGAAAATAGAGTAAAACCATCCCCGTTGCAGCAACAATGACGATGTTCAGCGCAACCAGGCCGAAAGCGAATCGAATCAGTCCGTTTTCTTCATGTCGGTTGGCACCTGCCAGCCCGGTGATCAGCGACAGAATCGATAAAGACCCCAGCGCACCATGCCCGGCCGCACTGTTGACCATCGCGGCCAGCCATGGGCCGTGCTCACTGGTCAATGCCGCAATCGACGGCATGACGAGGGTGTTGCCGCCCACGTTGGAGCCGGTGACATAACCGGCAATACCCGCCAGCAGTGCAATCGTCGGCGCCAGGGAAATTCCCGACAACGATTGCAGTGTGCGCTGTGCTTCGACCAGAAATCCGGCGTTGACCATCACCTGCGACAGCAGCAGAAACAGGAAAATCGTCGTGACCGGAAACTTTGCCCGGTTAAACAGTGCGCGCCATGGGAAGCCCGTCGCCGTGGCTTGCCTGACGGCCATCAGCAGAGTGACGATCAGCAGCGCCAGGCCAGGGGACGCCAAAGGCTTCCACGAAACATGCTCGCCTTTGACGATCCACAGTGCATCCCATCCCGACAGTACAAACAGCCCGCGCGAGGCGACAATAACGCCCAGCAAGGCCAGATACGGCCATGCCGCGCTCGGCCAGCGCACCAGCTTTTTGCGCTGCGCAAAGGAAATGCCCAGGCCGATGCAGGCAACGGCGAGGCCGGCCAGCACGCCGGAAACTTCCGGCCCGATCCACAGGTTGATGGAAAACAGCACGGCGATGAACAGCGCGGTGACCACCATCAGCCCGAGCCACGGTGCCACGGTGCGGATACCGGCTTGCCACAGAGCGATGGCGGCCAGGCAGAGGAACACCGGGGCGCTGATCAGAGCCGAATGGCTACCAAGTGTTTCCGCAGGCAAGTGCGCCAGCAACGCACCGATCACCGTCGCCAGGCCCAACGTGCCCCACGGCATGATGACCATCCCGGCGAGGGCGATTTTCATCCCCGACTGACGGGTGAACAGGCCCATCAACAGCGGCACTGTCGCAATCAGCGAGACGCCAAAACCGGTCATCGCTTCAAGCAGCGGCGCGAGGCCGAGGACGATGAAGATGACTTGTGCCGGCGGTGTCCAGCCGAGTTCCTTGACCCAGGCGCCGATGGCCTGAGGTGCACCGCCGCGTTCGACCAATATGACGAACGCCAGTCCCGGCACGATTACGCACGCGGTGCTGAGAAACAGGATCGTGGTGTCCTGGAAAATAGCCGTGGTGATTGCTGCCGACACCGGTCCGGCAGCCCCCAGTGCCCATAACAGGAACACCAGCGCCACGCCCGCCAGTGCGGCTTGTACCGGTGGCCGGCGGACGATGAGTATCAGCGCGATCACCAGACCGATCGGCGACAATTGCAACAAGAGCGAAGTCATACACAGTTTCCCTTAACTTAATCGTGAGTCTGCCCGCTGTACTCGGTCGCCCGCATGGACGCACGCTCACAAAAAGTCTGATACCACTCGGTCAGGCGCTGCTGCGCGGAAAAATCCGACAACTCGCGAAAGGCGATCCAGTCGAGTGCCGTCGCCAAGGCAATGTGGCCGATGGTGATCGGGCCATTGAGGTCGACGTGCTCTTCGATGAAGCGGTAGGCCTCTTTGAGTTTGTAGGCCTGGCCCTCGGCGTAGGCCGGATAGCGCAAGGCTTGCGGACGACGCTCAACTTCCCAGCGCAGCTTGATGCCGACATCGCACATGCCCTGCGCCAATGCCTGCAGACGCAACGCCTTGTAGCGCTCGGGGCCGCTTGGCGGGATGAATTTCGAACCTCGGCTCAGGTCGTCGAGGTATTCACAAATCACGATGGAGTCGAAGAGTGCCGTCTCGTCGGGGAGGATCAGCACCGGGACCTTGCCCAAGGGATTGGCGTTGTAGATGACTGCGTTTGGCGAGGTCGGGCTGGTCTCGTGGTGAATTACCTCAAGGTCCGCAGCGATCCCGAGTTCATGAGCGAGCACCAGCACCTTGCGGGCGTAAGGCGAATGCGTCTGGTAGAAAAGTTTCATGCTGGGGTACCTGCCTCAAGGATTGCGGTGGCCGCGCGATGCGCGTCCATGAACAGACGCGAAGGCGCGCCGGCCGAGGTGACGTAGTGGTTGTAGTAGCAGGAGCCTTCGGCAAGCGGGCCGAGTACCCAGATGTTGCGTACCGGCTCACCCAGGCTCGACCTGGGATGGCAGGCAGCGTCGACATCAATGCCGTCGATGCCGGGTTCGTCGGTGCGCGGGCGGATGAAACCGAGGCGGGCCAGATCGCGTACCGGCGCGCAATCGCTGTTGCTCACCCCGCTGCCCTGGACATAGCCGGCGACCCGGCGGTAATGCGCAGTCGCAGGTTGCGTGCCTGGCTTGAGAAACGTCAGCAGACCGGCGTCACACAGTGCGAGCAGGTCGGCGTGACGCTCTTTCTGCGGGCCGGCGACGAGGCGGTTGATCGCCTTGTGCCAACGGCCATAGAACTGGCGGTGCGAGGCGTCGGTCAGCCCGTCAAAATCAACGGCTTGACGCAGCCGGTCACGCAGGTCGCGCCAGACTTCAATGGCTGCCTTGATTGCCGATTCACCGCGCCCAAGCCGCGCCTCGTGCAAGTCGGCTTCGAGCGCGTGATAGATCCACGAGTGATAGTTGTGCGGGGTCACGCTGTCGGGCAGCGCATGCCAGATCAGTGCTTGCGGATTGATCGACCCGACACTCTCTTCGTATTCGCGCAGCCGCGCTTCGCAAGCGGCTATGCCCGCGCTTCCAGGGACGCTGACCTCCCTGAGGCGGTCGAGTACCTGGTGATGCTGTTCGGGTATTGCTTTGGCGTGCAGGACGGCGACAGCGGCGGCACGCATCTCCAGCAGCATGATCGGCAAAATGTCTTGCTCGAAATCCAGCTGGCGGTTCTTTGCATGCGCACGCAGGTCTTCGATGCGCGCACTCGTCAGCAGTACCGCCTGATGCCGGGCAAAATCGATCAGGCCGTTGGGTCGGGTGCGAAACGGCAGACCGTCGCGTGATTGAATGTAGATCACCGGCTCCTGGCCAGAAGGGTGATACACGTGACTGGCGTCTGCCATCGGCTTGTACTTGCCGCCCCTGCCAGCGGTCAGTGCCGCCAGTGTATCCATTGCGCCAAGCCCGAGGCCTTCGATCAGCACGGTTTCGCCGGGCTCGATGCTGGCGAGGCTGTGTGGCAACGGATAGACGTCTTCGATGCGCTCAGGATCGGCCGGACGTACACGGCCTGTATGGCCGACGGTCAGGATCAGTCGATCAACGGTCGCCGACGTACCTGAGGTCGTGCGCAACACGTATTGATGGCCCTCAAGGGCCTCCACCGCCGTAACGGTCTGGTGATGCAAGTGCACAGTGACCCAGTGCGGCGCCGTCGCGAGAATTTGCTCGAAGGCGTCCGCCAGATAAGCGCCGAGCAAGTGCCTCGGCAGGAAATCCTGCGGCTCGACGTCTCGTCCCTCTTGGGCCAGCAGGCCACTCTCGGGATCGACCTTGATGCGCTGCTGCAGGCACCAGGCGAGGAAGTCCGGACCTGGCCGTTCTCGTGCATCCTGAAGATTTCCCAGCGCTGGCACATCGGGAAACACGCCCAGTTGTCCGGCAACGGTATTGAGCAGCAGGTAATCGGGTTGATCCGGCCAGTGCGCACCGCTGCCGAGTACATTGGGATCAAAAATGTCGATGATCAGCGGCTGATCCGGGCGCTCTTCGGCGAGGCTCAGCAGGCGTTCGAAAATCGACAGCCCGCGCGATCCACAGCCGACCAGGCCGATATGCAGAGGAGCCTTCACCATCTGCGCTCCTCCCCGAAAAAGGATGGAATCGCGACAGCCGAGCCTTCTTTGACCGCGATGTCATGAATCATCCGGCCAATCGCCAGATCGAGAATGCCCATGCCGAACGGCGAATATATCAACGGTTTGTCGCGAGCGACATGCAGGTCGCCGCGAATCAGCTGCGCAACGGTGCCGGTGACGAAATCACGGTGACCGTATTTCTGTTCAGCCAGGTGTGGCGAGGTATTGGCTTTCAGACAGTGGGTGATGTCATCGAAATAGTTGTAACTTTCCTCGATGATTTCCGCGCCGATATCCCGTAGCGAGATGTTCAGCACAATCTGGCCCGCGCGGAATGTGCCTTTGCCGTTGACGTAGGGTTCGCCGGCGCTGGTGGCGAAAACCACAACGTCAGCGCTCAGCGCCTCTTCCAGCGAAACCTGCTGTACATCCGGCAATCCGAGTTGTTCGCCGAATGTCGCCAGCGCCTGGGCTGATTCGGCGTTGAGATCGTGAATTTCCACGCGGTCGAACGACCAGTCATCGCTGAAGAACGTCTCGAGGATATTGCGTGCAATCACGCCGCCGCCAATGATCGAAAGCCGCGGCGCGCGCTTGTTCCGGCCGTTCAGCCACCAGGCTCCGAGCACTGCAGACGCGGCGGTTCTGACGGCGCTGATCAGCGCACCTTCGAGCAGCGCGTACGGATATCCGGTGTCTGGATCATTGAGGATCAGCACCGCAGACGCGCGCGGGATACCTGACTTGATATTGTCCGGATAACTGGCGATCCACTTGATTCCGGAGACTGATTGATCGCCCTCGCCGTCGATGATTGCAGCCGGCAAGGCAATGATCCGGTTCGCCGGCTGCGCCGCAAAGCGCAGGAAATAACTGTCGGGGTTAACGGTTTCGCCACGTTCGTGGGTCAGGTACGTCTGGGCAACGATCTCGATGGCTTCCTGACGAAGCTCGTCGAGAATGTTTTTGATGGCTGCGCCAGGAATGACGTGGAATGGTCGAAGCGATGATTGTGTGGTCATGAGGGATTACGCCGAAAGTGCCAGAGCGATTTCTGGGAAGAGGGGGTGCAGTGCGGTAGCGCCGATGCGTTGGGTGACCCAGTCGTCGGAGTAGATGGTTTCGAGGTAGCGCTCACCCATGTCCGGTGAGATCGCCACGACCACATCGTCGGGGCGGATGTGGTGCGCCCATTGCTGAACACCGGCGAGGACCGTGCCGGTGGAACCACCGAAAAGCAGGCCGTAACGTTGTGCCAGCCAACGGCAGACCTTGATCGTCTGCTCCTCCGGGATGGACAGGAAATCGTGGATGCCGGCAGGCTCGAAGATTTCCGGACGACGACTGGTGCCAAGCCCCGGAATATGGCGCGTACCGCCAGGCAAGCCGAATGTGACCGAGCCGACGGTGTCGACGGCGATGACTTTGGTGTGCGGGCGATGTTCGGCGAAGTAGTTCTTGCAGCCCATCAGCGTGCCGGTCGTGCCAGCGCCGACGAAGAGGTAGTCCACGTGGGGAAACTTGTGGGCAATCGACTTGGCTGTGGCCTGGTAGTGCGCCAGAGGGTTGATCGGGTTCTTGTATTGATTGAGCCAGATGTAGTCGGCGTTGTCGGCGACCAGTTGCTCGATCAGACGAATCCGCGAATTCAGGTACCCGCCGTTTTCGTCGCGCTGATCAACCATGAGCATCTCGGCACCTAGGGCGTGCATCAGCTTTCTGTTCGGCGCAGAAATATTCGGATCGATCACGCAGACGAACTTGTAGCCCTTGGCGGCGCACACCATGGCCAGCGCCACGCCGAGGTTGCCTGATGAAGATTCGATCAGACGGGTATTGCGGTTGATCAATCCGCGACCTTCCAGGTCGGTAATGATCGCATGAGCGGTTTTGAGCTTGATGGATCCGGCAGGATTCAGTCCTTCGATCTTCAATTGAATCCTTGCGCTGCAAAGATCCTCGATCTGCACATAACTATCTTCATTGATAAGTTGTTTGATCATACGTCGTCCGTTTCGCTCGTTTATGCCGGGCGCAATCAGTCGCCAGCATCAGTCCTGGGGTGTTTGAAAAGCAGTCGTTGCCGTTCGCCCGTTGGGGTGGTTTTTGGATTTTTTAGCTGGACGGGAGGTGACCTTGCGGTGGACGCCGATCTATTAAAAAAATCATGTTTTGCGTTCTGGTGTCGGGAAGACATCCAGAGGGTGGTGGCGCGCAAGGTAGAGCCAGAAATGGTTCGCCAGGGCTGAGCAAATACTGGCGATATTCCTGGCGCAGTGAGAGATACAGATTTTCGGTTTTTTCCAGTACACCCGATGGGGATGGGGTCTGAAGAGGGGAGGGCGTGGCGGGGGATTGGAGCGGATGATCAAATCGCAGGCATAAAAAAACCCTGAATCTTGCGATTCAGGGTTTTCGGTATTTGGTGCCCAGAGACGGAATCGAACCGCCGACACGGGGATTTTCAATCCCCTGCTCTACCGACTGAGCTATCTGGGCAACGGGGCGCATTAAAAGGGTTTTTCGGATTTACGTCAACGACTTTTTTAAAATTTCTTAAATTAATTCCGTCGCTTACGATCCGACCCCCGATTTTGCAGGGTTTACTCTGCAGGTGGAACGTAGCCTTCGGCTTGCGCGTATTCCTCGCCGGAGAAGTACTTGTCCATTTCGCCCTGAAGAAATTTGCGATCTTCGGCGTTCATCATGTTCAGACGCTTTTCGTTGATCAGCAGGGTCTGGTGTTTCTGCCAGTCGGCCCAGGCCTTGGCGGAGACGTGTTCGAAAATGTCCTGACCTTTGGCGCCCGGGTACGGAGGGCGTTCCAGGCCTGGCAGTTCTTCTTTGTACTTGCGGCACATTACGGTGCGGGTCATGGCGACTCTCCTGCATTCAAGACGGCGGCCGCGCGTTCGAGCAAGGTTTTGACCGGGGCGGCGAGGCCCAGGCGCGGCGGGGTGGCGAGGTTATACCAGAGCCAGTCGGCCTCGGCCACGTGATGGGCGGCCTCCTGTACCTGAACCAGCCAGGGTTCGATGGACAGCTGGAAATGGCTGAACGTGTGGACAAGACTCGGCAGCGCCTGCTGCTCGCCCATGGTCAGCGCGTGCTGATCGGCAAGATGCTGCAGGTCGCCGAGGTCGTCGAGTTCCGGCAGGCTCCACAAACCGCCCCACAAACCGCTGGAGGGGCGACGGTAAAGCAGAATCGCACCGTCGCCGTTGGCCAGCATCGGCATCAGCGTGCGTTTCTGCGGGATGGCTTTGCGCGGCTTGGGGATCGGGTAGCGCGTCTCCAGGCCGAGCATATGCGCCTCGCAACCACGCTCCAGCGGACACAGCAGGCAACTCGGCTTGCTGCGCGTGCAGAGCGTGGCGCCAAGATCCATCATCGCCTGGGTGTAGGCGTTGACCCGATCATGCGGCGTGAAGCGCTCTGCATTGGCCCACAGCTGTTTGGCGACCTTCGGCTCGCCGGGGTAGCCCTCTTGCGCAGTAAAGCGCGCCAAAACGCGTTTGACGTTGCCGTCGAGGATTGGCGCACGCAGGCCCATGCTGATGCTGGCGATGGCGCCGGCAGTGGACAGACCAATGCCCGGCAGATCCGTAAGCTTTTCGACGTCACGGGGAAACTCGCCGCCGTACTGGCTGACGACGATCTTCGCGGTCTTCTGCAAATTGCGCGCACGGGTGTAGTAACCCAGGCCGGTCCACAGGTGCAGCACTTCGTCTTCCGGCGCTTCGGCCAGCGCTTCGACCGTCGGCAGTGCGGCCATGAAGCGGTCGAAGTAATTGAGCACGGTGCTGACCTGAGTCTGCTGCAACATGATCTCCGACACCCACACCCGGTACGGGTTGATGTCCTGCTGCCAAGGCAAATCGTGGCGGCCGTGGCGGTCGAACCAATCCAGCACCGCCGTGGAAAACTGCTCCGCTCTCATCGCTTGAACAGCCCCTTCAATGCGTTTTTCAATTCCGGGCTGACCTTGTCACCGAGTTTCTCGTCGATTTTTTCACTGAGCTTGTCGCCGGCGAGTTTGGTCGCGACTTGACCGAGGCGATCATTGTCGACGCGGCAAGCCTTGGCGCCCAGCTCCAGTGGACCACGGCAGCGCAGCGGCCACTCGACGCCGACGAACTTATCGCCGACCTGACACGCCGGGTCGGGCATGGCGCTGGTGTCGCCTTCGACAATGATGCCGACGCGATAGTCCATGCCGAGCACGCGCAGGTCGATGTCGCCATCACCGTTGACGGTCATGCCGGGGATGCGCACTTTCAGGTCCGGGTTGCTGGCGACGCCGTTGCGCAAGGTGAGGTTGCCTTTCAGCTCCTGGAACGGTGTGTCCTTGCCGCGTGGCTCGCCGCTGAGGGTTTTCCGGTTGAGCGTGGCGATGCCTTTGCACAGTTGCTGTTCAAGGTTGGCGTTGAGCAGCACGCCGTTGTTGATCACGAAACTGGCGTTGCCGTTGAGGGTGTCGATCAGCGCTTGCTGGCTATTGCCGCTGCTGGTCACGTTGCTGGTGAGGGTCACCAAGCCTTTGACCGGCGGGTTTTTGCCTTGGCTTTCGAGGATTTTTTCCGCCGGCACACGGTTGAGCTTGGTCTGCAAATTCAGCACCGGCGCGCTTGGGCGCACATCGAGAGTGCCCTTGGCCTCGAAACCACCGTTGTACAGCTCACCGCTCAGGTTGGTCAGGGTCAGCAGGCCGCCCTGGCCGGTGGCTTTCAATGCGGCGTTCTGGATCGGCAGCTTGTCGAGGGTCAACTGGCCGAAGGTCAGGTCGGCATCAACATCGAGTTTGGCCAGGCGCTCGACCGGCAACAAGCGCTCGGTGCTCCAGGCGGTTTTGCTCGGTTTGTCCGGCAGCGGTGTGGAGCCGGCGCCCGCCATGGCATCGGCCTCGGTGCTGGCCACTTCGGCCTGACGCACTTGCGTGGCATTCGCTGCTTTTTCCGACTTCGGCGGCAGGTAGCGGTCGACGTTGAACGTGTCAGCCTTGAGCACCGCACGCAGCGATTGTTTGGCGAAATCTTCGACGGCGATGCGACCGCTGAAGCTACTGTCGTCGAGTTTCAGGTTGATGTTGTCGAAGGCGATGCTGCTTGGCGTGGCGGCAACGCGGCTGACCAGTTCGACTTTGCTCAGGCTGCCGTCGCCCATGGCCGGGAGTTTCTGGCCGATGCTGTCGACGAACTTCGCCAGATCGAACTGGGCGATGGAGATGCCGCCGCTGATCTGCGGGGTTTTGTCGAGGTCGTTGGCTTTCAGTTCGCCCAAGGCGCGCAACTGATTGGCAGAGATCTTGATGCCGGTCCATTCGGCGATGTTTGCCGCTTTATCCAGCAATAATTGGCCTTGAGCCGAGAAGGTCATGGTCTTGCCTTGCAGCGGATCGCCTGCCAGTTCGCCGGAAAGCTTCATGTCTTCGAGCTTGTAGCGCTGCAGGGCGCGCTCGATGCGCAGCTCGCCTGTGAGCTCGGTGCGCACGCGCAGCACCGGCTGGTTGGTGCCGAGAAACGCGGTGGCTTTCACCGGAATATTGGTCGAATCGTGTACCGGGCCGGTGCTCAACTGGATGCTTTCGGCGCTGAACTGCTTGCCGGTCTGCTCGTCGTTGTATTCAACGCGGGCGTTGTTGACGGTCAGGCTGTCGATGTCGAGGCGGATCGGCTGTGGCGGTTTTTCCACCGCAACAGGGGCTTCGCTGGCCGGTTGGCCCGGCGTAGCGGCTGGTGGCGTTGCACCCGCCGGGACGGGCACCTTGCCGATGTCTTCCCAGTTGCCATGACCGTCCTTGTCGCGGTTCAGGCGCAGGTTCAGGCCTTCGACGCGCACGTCGCTCATCTGCACCTCGCGGCGCAACAGCGGCAGCACGCGCACGGACAGGCCGAGCATCTGCAGATCGGCGAACGGTTCGGCAGGTTTGACCAGGGTGGCAACGCTGGCTTCGTGCAATTCCAGGCCGAGCCACGGGAACAGGCTCCAGCCGATATCGCCATTGAGCGTCAGCTCGATGTGGGCCTTGTCGCGGGCTATCTGGCGGATCTCGTCTTTGTAATCGTTGGGATCGAAGAGGTGGGTCAGGGCAAAACCTGCCGCCACAATGATCAGCAACAGCCCGAGAAGTACCAGACCCAGGATTTTGCCGAACGCTTTCATGGGCGAGTCCTTGTAGTTAGTCGAATTCGTAATTTAGCCGGGGAGTATAGCGCTGCAACGGCCCGGTTCGGTGTGGCGTCATGTCGTCAGGACTTCCAGCGGCACCTGTAACCGGGCGGCGATTGCCTGAGCTTCAAGGTGCCCGGCGGGTGCCCGCAGGCGCAGTTCGGCCCCCGCTTGCGACGCCATTTTCCGCGCTTGGTTCACCATCCGCTCGGTAACCCCACGGCGACGAGTAACTTTTCGTACACACAAATGGGACAGGTACCAGACGTCGCGGTGCCTTTGCAGGCACGCGGCGCCGAGCAGACGGTCGTTGAAACGTCCGGCAATAAAACTTCCTTCCGCCAACGCACTTTCGATCAGATCGACGTCCCCGGAAAACGGCGAAAACAGCCATTCGGGTGCATCACGATAGATCTTCTGCAGATCCTGCTGATCCTGATAACTGGCGTCTTCAAGCGTTTGAACGATAACCGGCATGGTAACCCCGTAAAAAATGCACCCGGTGTAGGAGCTGCCGAAGGCTGCGATCTTTTGATCCTGTTTTTGCAAAACAACGTCAAAAGATCGCAGCCTTCGGCAGCTCCTACACAGGTGTAGAGAACAGATGACCTAAAAAAGGTGATATCAGTTTGGTTTTTCTGTCACGTGCAAATGGTAACCTTCGCCCGTTCGTCCGTCCTTCTGCGACTTAACGTCGCGCCTTCAAGGAGCTTCACCTTAAAAAACGGTCATGCCTGCGTGCATAAGTCCGAGGGTGAACAGTGGCTGGCGAACCATACTAATAATTGGGGGATACACAATGAGCACGAGCATCACGGCGGACGGCCTCAAAGCCGATCAGCCCGCGTTCCTGTCCAAGGAACGCATCATCGCCAAACCCGGTTTCAACCGTTGGCTGGTTCCACCGGCCGCTCTGGCCATCCACCTGTGCATCGGCATGGCCTACGGCTTCTCGGTGTTCTGGTTGCCGCTGTCCAAGGCGCTGGGCGTTACTGCTCCAGTGGCTTGTGCACCGGACATGAGCTTCATCGCACAGGTATTTTCGTCGAACTGCGACTGGCCGATCTCGATGCTCGGCTGGATCTACACGCTGTTCTTCATCTTCCTCGGCTGCTCGGCAGCGATCTGGGGTGGCTGGCTGGAACACGCCGGGCCACGCAAGGCCGGCGTTGTATCGGCTCTGTGCTGGTGCGGCGGTCTGCTGATCTCGGCGCTGGGTATCTATACCCATCAGATCTGGCTGATGTGGATCGGCTCCGGCGTGATCGGCGGTATCGGTCTGGGGCTGGGCTATATCTCGCCCGTATCGACCCTGATCAAGTGGTTCCCGGACAAGCGCGGCATGGCCACCGGCATGGCAATCATGGGCTTCGGTGGCGGCGCAATGGTCGGTGCACCGCTGGCGACCGCACTGATGAGCCACTTCGGCTCGGCTGAAGGTGTTGGCGTCTGGCAGAGCTTCGTGGCCATGGCGGCGATCTACTTTGTGTTCATGATCGGTGGCGCACTGGCCTACCGCGTGCCGCCAACCGGCTGGAAACCGGAAGGCTGGACCGCTCCGGCGAAGAAAGCCGCGAACGCAATGATCACCAACCGCCACGTGCACGTGAATGTGGCGTGGAAAACCCCGCAATTCCGTCTGGTCTGGCTGGTGCTGTGCCTGAACGTTTCTGCCGGTATCGGCATCCTTGGCATGGCTTCGCCACTGCTGCAGGAAGTGTTCGGCGGCAAGCTGCTGGGTGTTGATGTGCCGTTCGGTCAACTGGACGCCGGGCAACTGGCTTCGATTGCCGCGATCGCTGCCGGTTTCACCGGTCTGCTGAGCCTGTTCAACATCGGTGGCCGCTTCTTCTGGGCCTCGTTCTCGGACTACCTGGGGCGCAAAAACACCTACTTCGTATTCTTCGCCCTGGGTTTTGCCTTGTACGCGCTGATTCCGAACATGGGTCATTTGGGCAACGTTGCACTGTTCGTGGCGGCGTTCTGCATCATTCTGTCGATGTACGGCGGCGGTTTTGCCACTGTTCCGGCGTACCTGGCTGACCTGTTCGGTACGCAGATGGTTGGTGCGATCCACGGTCGTCTGCTGACGGCTTGGGCTGCGGCTGGCGTGCTCGGTCCGGTGTTGGTGAACTACCTGCGTGAATATCAGCTGAGCATCGGCGTTGAACGCGCTGCCGCTTACGACATCACCTTGTACATCCTCGCCGGCCTGCTGGTGTTGGGCTTCCTGTGCAACCTGATGGTGCGTCCGGTGGCCGACAAGTACTTCATGACCGACTCTGAACTGGCGGCCGAACAGGCGCTGGGCCACGACAAGGGTGCTGACGCCAGCACCGTTCTGGAGTGGAAAGCCGCGCCGGGCAGCAAGCCGCTGGCGATCGCTGCGTGGCTAGTGGTGGGTATTCCGTTGGCGTGGGGTGTGTGGGTGACCCTGCAGAAGACGGCAGTACTGTTTCACTAAGTAAAAAAGCAGTACTCCTGTAGGAGTGAGACTGCTCGCGATAGCGGTCTGACAGTCACAGAAATGTTGATTGCCAGGCCCTCATCGCGAGCAGGCTCACTCCTACAGTTGTTTTTGCGCTGCCTGTAATGGCTTGTATGGACATGTCTACCCGCGACAGCCGGGGGTTCTATCCGTCAGCCATCTCACCTCTCGTGTTTCTGTTTCGGCCCCGCGTGCCTATAATGGCTGCCTTTTTCGCCCAATGATTTTGCGGAGCTGGTGATGGCCGAACGTAAGGCTTCTGTCGAGCGCGACACTCTGGAAACCCAGATCAAAGCCTCGATCAACCTTGATGGCACCGGAAAGGCCCGATTCGATATCGGTGTTCCTTTTCTTGAGCACATGCTGGATCAGATCGCCCGTCATGGGTTGATCGACCTGGATATTGAATGCAAGGGCGATCTGCATATCGACGACCACCATACGGTGGAAGACGTCGGTATCACCCTCGGCCAGGCATTTGCCAAAGCCATTGGCGACAAAAAAGGCATCCGTCGCTACGGTCATGCCTACGTGCCGCTCGATGAAGCGCTGTCGCGCGTGGTGATCGACTTCTCCGGTCGTCCAGGCCTGCAGATGCACGTGCCGTACACCCGCGCCACCGTCGGCGGCTTCGACGTTGACCTGTTCCAGGAATTCTTCCAGGGCTTCGTCAACCACGCACTGGTCAGCCTGCACATCGACAACCTGCGTGGCACCAACACCCACCACCAGATCGAAACCGTGTTCAAGGCTTTCGGCCGCGCGCTGCGCATGGCTGTCGAGCTGGATGAGCGCATGGCCGGACAGATGCCATCGACCAAAGGCGTTCTGTAATGCAGACGGTTGCAGTTATCGATTACGGCATGGGTAACCTGCACTCGGTGGCCAAGGCCCTTGAGCACGTCGGCGCCGGCAAGGTGCTGATCACCAGCGATGCTGCGGTGATTCGCGAAGCTGACCGCGTGGTGTTCCCCGGTGTTGGCGCGATTCGCGATTGCATGGCGGAGATCCGTCGCCTCGGTTTCGACTCGCTGGTGCGTGAAGTCAGTCAGGATCGTCCGTTTCTTGGCATCTGTGTCGGCATGCAAGCCTTGCTCGACACCAGCGAAGAGAACGATGGCGTCGATTGCATCGGCCTGTTCCCTGGCGCGGTGAAGTTCTTCGGCAAAGACCTGCATGAAGACGGCGAACACCTGAAAGTCCCGCACATGGGCTGGAACGAAGTGAAGCAGAAAGTCAGCCACCCGCTGTGGCATGACATTCCGGACATGGCGCGTTTCTACTTCGTGCACAGCTACTACATCGCTGCCGCCAACGCGCGGCAGGTGGTCGGTGGCGGTCATTACGGCGTCGATTTCGCTGCGGCGCTGGCCGATGGTTCGCGTTTCGCCGTGCAGTTCCATCCGGAGAAGAGCCATACCCATGGCCTGCAATTGCTGCAGAACTTCGCCGCGTGGGACGGTCGCTGGTAAATGGCTGCCAAGAAATCCAAACCGCCGATCCTGACCCTTACTCCCGAACAGGAGAACGAGGCCAATCGCAAGATTCAGCGGTTCATGGAAGACCGTTTCGAACTGGACCTGGGTTCGTTCGAAGCGGCGGAAATTCTTGAGCTGTTTACCCGCGAAATTGCTCCGCACTATTACAACCGGGCGATTTTGGATGTGCATACCCACCTCAAAGAGCGGTTTGTACGCATCGATAGCGACCTGTGGGCGCTCTTGTAAAACTGATTTCCGAGCCAAGCTGAACAGTC